>NZ_LSSO01000135.1:0-131699 GCF_001645205.1 Brevibacillus sp. SKDU10
TTGAAAGAACAATTCTTTCTTTTTGTGCCCTTAGCTCAGCTGGATAGAGCGTTTGACTACGAATCAAAAGGTCGGGAGTTCGAATCTCTCAGGGCACGCCATCATTATAACGGGAAGTAGCTCAGCTTGGTAGAGTACTTGGTTTGGGACCAAGGTGTCGCAGGTTCGAATCCTGTCTTCCCGACCATTTAAATATGCCGGTATGGCGGAATTGGCAGACGCGCGCGACTCAAAATCGTGAGGGAAACCGTGGGGGTTCAAGTCCCTCTACCGGCACCATACATAATCAAAACCTCGAGACGATGTTATCATCTGTCTCGGGGTTTTTTCCTTTTATGCCAACTGTATACTTATAAAAATATTCGCACATATAGATTGAACCTTAGGTAGTAGTATGGTACATTCGGTCATGGTAGAGTCATTAAGATGGAGTGATTACACGTGATTGGATATACAGAAGAGATGAAACAAAAAAATAAGAAAGCACTACAACAACGAGTGGAGCAGTTAGGTCATGTGGCACTGCTCATGCGCCAAAATGGTGATGAGACGCAAGCACTTAAAATAGAACAGCTTGTGACAAAAGGAAATGCTGAAGAGATGAGCATTGCTTTTTGTGGACACTTCTCTGCAGGAAAATCTACAATGATTAACACCATACTTGGACAGGAGCTATTACCTTCGAATCCAATTCCAACAAGTGCAAATGTAGTAAAGATTCGTGGTGGACAGCCTGCTGCTAATGTATATACGCGTCATAGCGGAGTTCTTCATTTTGATCCACAAACGAACTTGGAGGAATTAAAAAAATTTGCTGTAGATGGTGACCAAGTAGAATGGGTAGAAATATGCTATCCAGGACTGTTTCTTGATGAGAAATCAAGCTTATTGGATACACCGGGAATAGATTCCACGGATGCCGCACATAAAGTAGCGACAGAATCTGCTTTGCATTTGGCAGATGCAGTGATATATATGATGGATTACAACCATGTGCAGGCAGAAGAAAACTTTAATTTTACCAAAATGCTTACAGATCGTAAGAAGCCTGTCTATCTTGTCATTAATATGATTGATAAGCACGTTGATTTTGAATTGGATTTTGATGATTACAAGGACAGTGTAGAAGAGGCATTTGCCACTTGGAATATTAAACCAAACGGGATCTTCTATACCACTCTAGCTGAACCAGAGCATCCGGAAAATCAATATGAGAAATTCCGAGAAAAATTGATTAGCTTATATCATCACCGTACAGAATTGCTGGTAGACAGTATCCTACATGCGTCTCTTGCCTTGATTGAGGAGCATATTCGCTTTTTACGCCGTGCTAACCAGACCCAGCTTGAAGAAGTAATGGAGCAAATAGATAATGGCTTATCAGCTCTACAGGAAAAAGGATACGACGTAACAAATGAAGAGAGTCTGATGCAATTACTAGCTTTGACTGAAAAAGAATGGTCTCGCTTACAGCAAAATAAACAGCAAGCCTATAATGAAATGGAAAAGGAGCTTACAAGCTTATTACAAAACGCTCGCTTAACCTACTATAGTACAAATCAGGCCGCTGAAGCTTACGTAGAAACGCGCAAGCCGGGCTTTAAGGTAGGGTTCTTGTTTACAGCTAAAAAGACGGAAGAAGAGCGACAAGCAAGGCTACAAGCGTTGCTGGATGACGTAACAGAAAAAGTAGCCGGTAATCTCGACTTCCACTATAAACAACTACTGTTAGCCTTTGCTGATCGTTATAACATTCGTGATGAGGCTTACAATAAAGCTGTTCACGCTAATCAGATCGAGCTTACCTCCGAGTGGCTTGCTTCTCTAGTCAAAGAAGGAGCAGGAACTAGCGAGTATGTCATGAATTACTGTCAGGATATTTCTGATAGCATTAAAGCAAAGTATCGAAAACAAGCTCTATCATTCATAGATCAATTAAATTCAAAACTGGCTGAACAAGCGATCACTGAGGAAACCAAGGTAAAAGAACGTCTGGATGAAGTAAGAAAATTAGAAAAAGCGTTTAAGCAACAGAAGACTTATCTCGATCAGGAAACGAACACAAAACAAAAACTAACATCGTTGTTAGCAGGAGACATATAAAGGAGACCATTATGAACCAAGTAAAACAGATGTTACGTACAAGTGCAGGCAAGTTACGTCACGCAAGCGAGTTAATCAATCAGATTACTGGGTTAAAGCAACAGGCGCAAGCAATGACTGAGCGTGCGCAGCGTATGGAGGAAAATCGATTTACAGTTGCTTTATTCGGTGCGTTTAGTGCGGGAAAATCATCCTTTGCAAATGCATTAATGGGAGATATGGTACTGCCTGTCTCCCCCAACCCTACTACGGCAGCCATTAATAAAATAATGCCGCCAACCGATGAATATCCACATGGAACTGTACGAGTTGTGCTAAAATCACATGAATCGATCGAGCAGGATGTTCTGCGCTCGTTAGAGGTGTTTGGTAAGCAGGCGCATGACTTGACTAGTGGATGTGAGGCGGTGTCTTCCATTGACATATCAGACATCGCTCCAAATGCCAAGCCTCATTACACCTTTTTAAAGGCAGTAATAAAAGGGCTGCCAGAGATTGAAAAGCATCTCGGTCAGGAGCTCTTGGTAGATGAAAAAGAGTTTAAAAAGTTTGTTGCTAAAGAGGAAAAAGCATGTTTTGCCGATTATATTGAGCTGTATTACACGTGTCCGCTGACGGAGCAGGGAATGGTATTAGTAGACACACCAGGAGCTGATTCTATCAATGCCAGACACACAGGAGTGGCCTTTGAATATTTAAAAAATGCAGATGTAATTTTATTCGTGACTTATTATAATCATGCATTTGCCCAAGCTGATCGAGAATTTTTACTACAAATGGGTCGCGTAAAGGATACGTTTGAGTTAGATAAAATGTTCTTTATTGTCAACGCGGCTGATTTAGCCCAAAATGATGATGAACTACAAGACGTTCTTACGCATGTGGAGAAAAACCTGTTATCCTGTGGCATTCGACATCCGCGAATTTATCCGGTATCGAGCCAGACAGCATTGCTTGCACACCTGCATAAAAACGGGAAGCTCACCGCCTCTTCTGAGAAAATTTATCGACAGCGTATCGGCGTCAACGAAAGTGAATCACTGCCTGATTTTCACGAAGGATTAAAATTATCAGGCTTGGAT
The DNA here is from genome assembly GCF_001645205.1 of Brevibacillus sp. SKDU10. Taxonomy (NCBI): domain Bacteria; kingdom Bacillati; phylum Bacillota; class Bacilli; order Caryophanales; family Paenibacillaceae; genus Brevibacillus; species Brevibacillus sp. SKDU10. Next base: position 3,186 of record NZ_LSSO01000135.1, read on the forward strand.
AAATTTGAACAGGATTTCTTACAATTTACAATAGATGGTTTGGCTCATATGGCTGTAGCCGCAGCAGAGGGTGAGATTAACCGCGCTCGCACGATCTTAGCAGAGTTTCTAGACCTGTCGCAACAAGGAGAGACAGTCAGAGAAGAGAGACGTGCCCACCTTGAAGAGGAAAGAGCGACTGTAATCCAACGCGTGCAGGCAGCTCAAATAAGCTCAGTTTCTCGTTATATGGAACAGGAGCGAGTTGAACTTTTATATTATGTGAAGCAACGTCTATTTTTACGGTTGTCGGAGTTATTTAGTCAAGCATTTAATCCCTCTGTCTTAAAAGATGATGGTCGTAATCTGAAGAAAACGGCTCAAGCATGCTTGGATGACTTGCTGCGTTCGATTGGGTATGATTTAGCACAAGAGATGCGAGCTACCTCTCTACGATTAGAAAAGGTATTGCATAAGGAAGGAAATAAACGAGTACAGGCTTGGCAGCAGGATGTGAAGGAAACCTTTCACGGCTTGTTACTTGCCCCGTATACCCAACAGCAGATTGAAACACCAGCAGTGCCTGAGCAAATGAAAGAAATATCCACTCAATACTTTCAACCTGCCTTACAAGCTTTTAAAAACCCACGTGATTTCTTTGAAGGGGAAGGCAAAACCAGAATGCGAGAAATCATAGAAAAATTATTGCAGGAACCAATAGATCAGCAGCTTGCTTGGGGAAACCAGATTTTAGAGGGCGTGTTCACAAAAGCTGTAGAGGATATGTGGCAAAAGGAGCAGGCCAAAGTGGAAGAGCAAGTGGATGAATACGTGAACGGTTTGCTGGCAGCGCTAGATAGTAATATTGATATAGCCAAGCTTCAAGCTGTACAGGCAGAGCTTCTTAGCATTTCAACAGAGTCTGCAAGCTAGCTACTTCTTCATGCAAAGATTGATAAGAACAAGCTAAAGAACACCGCTTCTTATAAAGACGAAGTGAAATTTTCTTGCTTTTCCGTAAGCATTTGGGGAGATGCCTGCATAACATGCCAAGAAAGCATTTGTTGCTTTACTGATTGATGGTAAGGGAGGCATTTTTGAATGCAAGGAAAAGTAAAATGGTTTAACAAGGAAAAAGGGTATGGATTTATTGAAAGAGAAGACGGTACGGATATTTTCGTTCACTATACCGGCATTAATGGTACAGGGTTCCGTAATCTGGAGCAGGGTGAACAAGTAACATTTGATATTGTGGAGGGGCAGCGTGGTCCACAAGCAGCCAACGTTGAAAAAATGAATCCATAATGCTACACATAAATCACGACTACTTTTGCCTTTCGGGGCTTAAGTGGTCGTTTTACTTTTTGATAAGACTTTCGTATTGCTCATTGGTTTGTTATCATCAGAAAAAAGAGACAAAAGAGGAGTAATTGCTATGACCAGTCAAGTTGGAATGCCCTTAGGTGCATATTTGAAGGAATGCTTTACTCAAATGGTGGAGTGGCGCCGTCACTTACATCAATACCCTGAGCTGTCATTTAAGGAAGAGAACACACCTGCAATGATTGCCAGCATCTTACGAGAAATGGGCCTAGACCAAGTACGTGAAAAAGTGGGCGGTCGTGGTGTTGTGGGAACTCTGATTGGAGGAATGCCAGGAAAAACGGTTGCGATTCGCGCTGATTTTGATGCATTGCCCATTCAGGATCAAAAAGATGTCGAATATAAATCCAAGATTCCAGGTGTCATGCATGCATGTGGGCATGATGGTCATACGGCAGGCTTATTAGGACTTGCTAGTGTTTTAGCACAGCATCGTGAAGAGATTCCTGGTACTATCGTATTCTTGTTTCAATTTGCTGAGGAAGAGAACCCAGGTGGAGCAACCTATATGGTGCAGGATGGAGCTATGGACGGAGTAGATGCAGTATTTGGAGCGCATCTCTGGGCTGATTTTCCATATGGTAGTGTAGGGATTGCACCAGGTCCAGTAATGGCTAATGCTGATGATTTTACGATTAAAATTCAGGGCAGGGGTGGGCATGGTGCCATTCCACATCAAACAGTGGATTCTATAGTAATCGGCTCACAGATTGTCAATAACATTCAAACGATTGCTAGCCGTAATGTGGACCCATTGGAGAGTGTTGTTGTGACGATTGGAACCTTCAACGCTGGAGATAACTTTAATGTGATCGCTGACTCTTGCAAAATGACTGGTACTCTACGTACGTTCTTGCCAGAAATCCGTGATTTGAGTGAACGTCGATTAAAAGAAATCGTGGAAGGTACAGCTACTATGATGGGAGGAACCGCTGTTCTAGATTATGATAGAGGCTATCCAGCCGTTATCAATACAGCAGCGGAAGCAGAATTGGTACGTCAAGCGGCTATATCAGCGGTTGGGGAAGAGGGACTTATCCCTTTAAAGCCGACCATGGGCGGAGAGGATTTTTCATACTATTTACAAAAGGCTCCAGGAGCTTTCGTTTTTATTGGAGCAAGGAATGAAGAGATTGGCGCTTGTTATCCTCACCATCATCCACGTTTTGATATTGATGAGAGAGCCATGCTAGTTGCCGCTGAAGTATTGGGACGGGCAGCATTAGCTTTTCTACATGATCATCAGGGATAATTGGGGTAGGATGAATGAATATTGATAGATAACAAAATAGTGGGGGGAATTTATTATGCAACAAGCTTTTATGTTGCCTCTTGAAGACTCTTTTGTGATACGCGGAGATGTGCATACTACAGCGGGTCCAGGAGAAAAACAGCCTGTTTTGATTTTTTGCCACGGATTTAAAGGCTTTAAGGATTGGGGTAGCTTTCCTTATGTAGCAGATACCCTAGCCGCAAAAAATATGACAGTCATCCGCTTTAATTTTTCAGCAAATGGCGTTGGGGCGAGCCTGACTGAATTCGATGAGCTAGAAAAATTCGGAATCAATACGTATGCACGTGAGCTCGCTGATCTGCATGTACTCATGAGGGCGATACTAGAACGTGAGCTACCTTTGGCAGAGCATTTTGATACTGAACAAATTTTTGTAATGGGGCATAGCAAGGGCGGCGGTGATTCTGTTTTATTTGGAGCGGATCATCCAGCTATCAAGGGAATTATTACCTGGAACGGCATAGCCAACGTCAATTTATTTGATGAAAATGTACGTCAAGAAGTAAAGGAGAACGGCATAGCTTATATGATAAACGGGCGAACTGGACAAAAAATGCCAATCACGCCTGAGGTGATTGAGGATGTCGATCAGAATGCAGAGGCTTATGATTTGGTTAAAAAAGTGTCCCAGCTGGATAAATCTCTCTTGATTGTACAAGGTGAGAAGGATTCTGGCCGCCTGGTACAAGGCGCTAAACGATTGAAAGAAGCCTATCCGAAAGCCATTTTGCACTGGATTCATGAAGCGGACCATGTAATGAATACAAGACATCCGTTTACGGGAACGAGTGCGGAATTGGAAGAAGCGATTGAAGTTACTGCCCAATTTGTCCTACAAAATACTCAACTGTAATCAAGTAGTGGGGGAAGTCAGCGTTACATGTTTATTTTCGATTTCCCCTGCCATTCCCTTTCATTTTTAAAAATCTTGCTCGATTCATTCAAATGTCGATTGTTTTTCCGATAAATGCCTTTTTTTCGCTCTTTTGCTTATGATATACTGATAGGCAAAATAGAGGGCTTGGATTGGAGAATGATTTTTCTAAAAAATCAAAATAAAAAGATAGAGGATGGAGAGGGATCAGAATGAAGGGGAAAAAAATCTATCTGTACGATACAACCTTACGGGACGGTACCCAGGGAGAGGGCATCAGTCTATCTGTGGAGGATAAGGTTAAAATCGCTGTACGTTTGGATCAGTTTGGAGTCGATTATATTGAAGGCGGTTGGCCGGGAAGCAATCCTAAGGATATGGCTTTTTTCAAAAGGATGAAGGAGATAGGGCTAGAGCATTCGAGACTGACAGCCTTTGGTAGCACCTGCCGGCCTAATCTTCAAGCTTCTCAGGATGATAATTTACGCGCAATTCTGGAAAGTGGTGTGTCTGCAGCTTCAATTTTCGGAAAAGCTTGGGATTTACATGTATCTGACGCACTAAAAACTACGTTAGCCGAAAATCGACGTATGATTTATGATTCCGTAAAATATTTACATGAAAACGGGCTTGAAGTCATGTTTTTAGCAGAGCATTTTTTTGATGGATACAAAGCGAATCCTCTATATGCTTTGGATGTATTACAAGCAGCAGAAAAGGCTGGTGCAGACTGGATCGTTTTATGTGATACAAATGGCGGAACGCTTCCTCACGAAATGAAAGAGATTGTTATCCAGATAAAGGAAGCCTGTAGTAAGCCGATTGGAATTCATCCTCACAACGATTGTGAGTTGGCTGTGGCCAATGCGATTGCAGCGGTTCAAGCTGGCGCAGAGCAGGTTCAAGGAACGATAAACGGGATTGGTGAACGATGTGGAAATGTAAACTTAGTTTCTGCTATTCCTAATCTACAGGTGAAATTAGGCTATCATTGCGTATCTGATGATCGTTTAAAGCAGCTAACCAGTCTTTCTCGCTATGTTGCCGAAATAGCTAACATTACGTTGGCAGTTAATCAACCGTTTGTAGGTAATAGTGCTTTTGCTCACAAAGGCGGCATTCATGTGAGTGCCGTTATGAAAAACACAGCTACTTATGAGCATATTGAGCCGGAAGTTATCGGGAATCGCAGACGAATTCTTGTTTCGGAGCTATCAGGACAGAGTAATTTAGTAGCAAAGGCAGAAGAATTACAATTACGTTTTCATGAAGAAAAATCAGTGTCAAAAGAAGTGGTACAGCGTCTAAAGGACAAAGAGTATGCTGGTTACCAATACGAGGGTGCAGAAGCTTCTCTTACCCTCATGCTCTTACAGGAATCGGGGGAAGAATCTGAGCTATTTCAGTTAGAATCCTTTAAAGTATTTATGGAAAAAAAGCCAGATAAATCCATTGTCTCTGAAGCGATGGTTAAGTGTAAGATCAGTGGTCAAACCGTACATACGGTCGCAGAAGGGAATGGGCCGGTCAATGCGCTAGATAATGCATTACGAAAGGCATTAGAGCAGCACTTCCCAACTCTTAGTCACATGCATGTAAAGGATTATAAGGTACGTGTATTAGATGAGAGTGAAGCGACATCAGCTAAAGTGCGTGTGCTAATTGAATCCACTCATCAGGGGGAGAGCTGGAGTACAGTGGGAGTATCAACGAACGTGATTGAGGCTAGCTGGGAGGCACTTACAGATAGTATTCGGTATCTATTGTGGAAGCAAGGGGCAGAAGCTCTGGAGCTTGAGCAGGAAGAGGCACGGATAGGCATTGTTAATCATTAAACATACATCCAAGACACGACCTATTGCTTTTACGTAAGTCGTGTCTTTTTTTAGTAACATGCTTGAAAGTGCATGTGTGTTGTGTAGCTACATTATGAACATGAGGAGGAATGAATATGGTGACCAGAAAACGAAAGATGACTGCGGAAGATTTGTTGCGTTTTGAATGGTTGGAGGACCCGCAAATATCTCCTGATGGGAATAAAGTAGTATACATAAAAAGAACGATTGATTCTAACGGAAAATATATTTCTAACTTGTTTATCCGTTCTCTAGTAGACTCTTGGGAACAGCAGTGGACGTATGGTAACCATCGGAATTCTCATCCCAGATGGTCACCAGATGGCAATTGGCTTGCATTTGAGTCAGATCGTTCTGGAGATACACAGGTATGGCTCCTTTCTGTTAAGGGAGGAGAAGCTCGTCAGCTAACAACTAACGGACATGGTGCAGCAAAGCCAGTTTGGTCGCCAAATAGTGAAAAACTGCTAGTTCAAGTAAGATTATCTCCAAATGAAACGCTACATGAAACGCAGGAAAAGGAAACGACAGCTCCTGAGGGTTCACCACGCAGCTCTTCGCATGCTAAAACAACAAATATACCTGTCTTATCATCGGCATCGGATAAAGACAAAGGAAGCAATAGCGGGTCTAACCAGAAGGAAAGCATAATCAGCCCGTTACCCGCATTACAAGGAAAGCCAGTTTTACAGGTGGATTATATTCGTTATAAATCTGATGACGCTGGTTTTTGGGATGGAAAGTACAGTCAACTTGCAGTTTGCAATCGAATCAGCGGTCAATTGCATCAAATCACGAATGAAGAGCAGGACCATTCGATGGCCGCCTGGTCACCGGATGGCAAGCAGATTGTCTGTTGTGTTATAGAGCGCAAAAGCGAACGATTTTATCCAACCTGCGATTTATGGCTGCATTCAGTAGAAGATGGCTCTTGGAGTCATTTGTCTGGTTCAACGGGAACGTTCATGTATCCGACCTGGTCACCAGACGGCAAAACGATAGCGTGTGTAGGCTACGAGCGGATATTTGAACAGGAGAAATTAATGCATGTGTGGCATTTTCAGTTAGATACAGGGAATCGGTGCTGTTTGACTGAAAAATGGGATGTACACTTTTCAGATGCAATGGTTGGGGATATGCGCAGTAGGCACGTTCATCCAGGTGCTGTCTGGAGTGCAGATGGTCAGGGCAACTATATTACGGTTTCAAAGCAAGGTAGAGTGAGTCTTCATTATATTTCAGTCACGGGTGAGAACATTCCTATTGTAAGCGGTGAGCACCATGTATATGGATGGACTCTCCATCCTATGAGCGGGAAGGCTGTCGTGGCAATAAGCGATCCATTGACTCCTGGGGATTTGTTTTATATTGATATAAAAAAAGGAAAGAGCAAACGGCTAACAACAAGTAATCAGTGGTTAAAAGAAGTGGAGCTATCCAGCCCTGAGATGATTACCTACCAAACCGAAGACGGATGGGAGATACAGGGGTGGCTGCTAAAGCCGTCTTTTTATCAAACAGGTAAAACCTATCCACTGATCCTGCAAGTTCATGGCGGACCACATACAATGTACGGCTATACATTTTTTCACGAGCTACACTTTTTAGCAGCTAAGGGCTATGCTATTTTGTACACGAATCCACGCGGGAGCCATGGATACGGTCAAAAGTTTGTCAACGCAGTTCGTGGCGACTATGGAGGAAAAGATTATCAAGACCTGATGGATGGGGTTACTTATGTATTAACCCATTACGATTATTTAGATGAGCAGCGGATGGGGGTAACTGGTGGGAGCTACGGTGGTTTTATGACGAATTGGATTGTTACACAGAATAAACGGTTCAAAGCGGCGGTAACTCAGCGCTCTATTTCGAACTGGATCAGCTTTGCTGGAGTAAGTGACATAGGCTATTATTTTGCGAAATGGGAAATTCATGGTGATTTGGTTACGGACCCAGATAGGCTCTGGCAGCATTCTCCTTTACGCTACGCTCAAAACGTTGAAACACCCTTGCTCATTTTACATGGTGAACGTGATTATCGATGCCCTATTGAACAGGCAGAACAATTTTTTACTGCTATTAAACAGCATAAAAAAGCTTCTGTACGTCTTATGCGTTTTCCAGATGCAACACACGAATTGTCGCGAAGCGGTGACCCAGGACATAGAATTATCCGGCTACAAGCGATTGCTGGATGGTTTGACGAATATGTCTAAATGCTTATAACAGAAAAGGACCACATCCCTAGGAGACGTGGTCCTTTTGTTGTCTCATGCCGTTTCGGCACTAGTTACTGCATTCTAATCTGTTTTACGCATGCTACCTAACTCTTCAACAATCGCGGTCATTTCATTCACGCTAAAGCTGGTTTTCTTTTGCACCATGTTATAGAGATATAACAGGTCCTCATAGCTATCCATTTTAAAATCCTCTGGACGCATTACTTGGGTATTTGCCATGTTTAGCTTGCTTTTAATTCCCTCGATAATAACAGTCAGGTTTTCTAACGTTGCTTCTTGCAAATTGGCCATGATCTACTCTCCTTTGTTTTCAACTGTTTTGTCTATTTGGTTAGTTGTCCGCGTGTTACACCAAGCTGATTGGTTGCTTTTAACGTCTTCCAAACCTTTGTGCCAGAAATCTCTCCGCGTAGAGCTTTGCGATATAAGTGAATCACTTCTTGTACGCGAGAAGGTTCTTCCTCTAAAAATTCTATGCGGTATGCCCCTACTCCTAATCGCTTAAATTCTGGCAAATATTCGGCACCAGACTGGTCAATCGCATTATAAACCGTATTACGGCAGCCAGTATCTACACGGACTGGATGAGAGAAGCCTACGCGATCTCGCAAGGAAGCACGTGATGTTTCACAAGGAGTACCACAATTCGTGTGATCTGTCCCTTCACTCATGAATGTACAATAGATGCAATGCTCGGTATGGAACATTGGCAAATGCTGATGAATAACTAATTCTAACGGAGCGGCATCTGCATGTTCAAGCATGTCGACCATTTGTTGAATATTTAAGTCATAGGATGGTGTGACGCGCTCAAGACCATAGCCCATGAATAATTCAACAGCTTTATGATTAGCAATATTTAAAGAGAAGTCACCGATTAACGGAATCTTTATTTCATCACGGCGTGAGAGATAGTAGTACAATGCCCCTGTGTTACGGACTAGGATAGCATCTGGCTTACTTTTTGCAATGAGAGCCAGTACGCCATTTTCATCCGGCATATGAATACGCATAGTAGCAAGTCCAATTTTTTTTCCGTACTGATGTGCTAGTTTAACTGCTTGCGGATATTGCTTTACAAATTCGAAGTCTGCATAAATAAAGTCAACGTCGGTTTTTGCAGCCGCTTCTATCTGTTCCAATGAACGACAAAGCACAGTTAGTAGGGGATTTTCCACTGGTTTATTTTTTGCTACACTAGCATACACGTCTACTGGATTTTTTTTATAAACAGGCGGTTTACGGCGAAGATAAAGCAGTTGCTCGCTTGCTTCACGGCGCATTCGATTCAGCTCACTGACAGGAATGATAACCTCACCCTCCAAGTCTAAGGAGAGACGCTCCTCTGGCAGATGGAACAAGGTTCCTCCAAGTCTGCTAAATTGATCATATAAGGAGGCATGGGTCATTGGTCGCTTCATCGCTTGCTCTAAAGGCATTGCAGAAGCAATCGTTACCGCATGATTAGCCTGCTCATCGATCCACACGGTTTGTAGTGGCTCTCCTACGCGTCCAGAAACATGCAGGGCTACTGGGAAGGTTGTATAAGGCTTTTCGGTTTCAAAGGTTTTACGCAGACGCTTGTTTAATTCAGGATCATTCGTTTTCCACACTCGATCACCTACATGGATACGACCTAGCTTTACATCGTTTCGACCCATGACAATTTCATATAAACCTTCCTGCACCTGACCTTCTACTTTGTCACCATGCACTAAAATATCGTACACACGACCGCCTTCTTCTTTCTGAGTCGGATCACCTGCATCAAATACGATGCCATCTCCACGTTTTAAAGGAGAAGTAACTTCTACTAAGAGTGCGTGCTTTAACACCTTCTTTACAGTACCAAGGTAGACACCTCGGCTTTTCGGGAAGCTGCCGTCTAATAAGAGGCGGTTATTTGTTCCCTCAAGAAAACCATGAGTAAATCCGCGTGAAAAGCTTTGTTGTAGCTCACGAATTTCTTCCTTGTTTGGCTTAGCGTTATCTCCAGCAAAATATCTATCAATAGCTGCTCGATACTTGCTAACTACGTTGGCTACATATTCTGGTGTTTTTAAACGTCCTTCAATTTTAAAGGAAGTGACTCCTGCCTCAATTAATTCTGGCATGATATCAATCGCAGCCAAATCCTTTGGAGAGAGTAAATAAGCGATATTACCCATCTCTTTTTGGATTCCATCTACCATTAAATCATAGGGCAGACGACAGGCCTGTGCGCATTCACCACGGTTGGCAGAGCGACCGCCCCACATTTCTGAGGTAAGACATTGACCAGAATAGGAAACACAGAGGGCTCCGTGAACGAATACTTCCATCGGTAATTTTGCCTTTTCACCGATTTTCCTGATTTCTTTTAATGAGTTTTCACGACCTAATACGACTCGTTCCATGTTATATGGTTTAGTAAACTCGACAGCTTCTGGAGAGGTGATGGTCATTTGGGTAGAACCGTGAATAGGGAAGTCGGGGCTGATTTCACGGATTAGCTTGACCAAGCCTAAATCCTGTACAATTACAGCGTCTACACCAGCTTCAATACAGGCATCAATTAACTCTTTTGCATCTTCTAATTCATTTTCAAAGACAAGAATGTTAAAGGTAAGAAAGCCCTTCACCCCGTACATATGCAGGTAAGCCATAATTTCAGGCAGTTCTTTCATCTGAAAGTTTTCGGCACGAGCGCGAGCATTAAACTTCTCTACACCAAAAAAGATGGCGTTTGCTCCGTTGGCAACAGCGGCTTTTAGACAATCCCAATTACCTGCCGGTGCTAGCAATTCAATATCTTCTCGTCTGATTTGATTCTTCACGAATGGTAACCCTCCAAACAAATATGACGCTCTTTTTCATAGGATGAAAAATACGAAAAGAGCAATTGAGAATAGCAAAACAAAGCATGTAGTAAAAAACAGACATTTGCTTTTTGTTCGTAAGGCAAATGTCTTTGAGTCTGCGATATTATCGTTTCTTCAATAGGGATTAGATTTATTTTGCCCATGTCCTCATAAGGCTTAGACAGGCACAAATCTAGCAATCTAGAAAAAATCTCTACCCTCCATCATAGGAGAAGATAGATTGAGTCGCAAGAAAAAGATGTGCTGAAGAAGAAATTGGTCGTTGTTACTGCGCGTGATTATAATCTCTACTCATTCATTCGGCAAAATATAACATAAATTTACATTTTATTCACTTTTTTGTTTGTAATTTGTGGTAAACTTAGTATATTGTTGGTAGATAGTAAAAAAGGAACAACGGCGGTTCGTAAACACCTATTGTTCCTTATCTATTTAGCCCGCTTATTTTTTACTTCAACACTAATTCACGTTCATCGGCAGATACGTTCATGTGTAAAAATTGCTTCACATCAAAAAGTCCCATGTCAGTCAGCTTCAGTGCAGGGATGACGGGGAGAGCTAGAAAGGAAAGCGTCAGGAATTGAGAGAATTCCTGAGATGCCCCAATACGAAGTAGCGCTTGGTCTAATTGGTGGAGTTCTGCCATCACACGTTCTGCTGGACGTCTTGTCATTAGACCAGCAATTTCTAGCGAGAGGGAAGCTAGTACCTTTCCGTTTTCAACAATGACAAGCCCACCCTGCATCTCTTCTAGTGCTTGAATTGCAATCAGCATGTCCTCATCGTTAGTTCCGACAGTAATAATATTATGGGAATCATGTGCAATCGTAGTAGCCATTGCACCTGAGCGTAAGCCAAAGCCCTTTACAATCCCTACTCCGATATGACCTGTTTGGTGATGGCGCTCCACTACAGCCATTTTAGCCAGATCACGGTCGATGGAGGGCTGGAAAAATCCGTTGGAGATGTCTACGTCTTCAATCAGATGCTCGGTTACAATGCTATTAGGAATGACACCAATTATATGTGCTTTCTTCCTAGTAATAGGCAGTTGAAGCTCGCGTTTTGTCACCGGTTTGATACGTACGCTGTTGGTGATCGCAGGTGGTACATTTGCAGGAGAAGTGATATTTCCTTCGTAGCGACCATTTTTAGCAACCTGCTTACCATTTTTCCAAACATCGGTGATACGAACTTGTTCTAGGTTGTCCATGATAACTAGATCGGCTATATAGCCGGGAGCAACAGCGCCTTTTTCTGCAAGACCGTAGCATTCAGCAGCAGTAAGTGTAGCCATGCGAATTGCCGTAATTGGATCAACACCGAATTGAATAGCAAGACGTATGCTGTAATCTATGCTGCCTTCTTTAAATAGATCATCTAAATGCTTATCGTCAGTACAGAACAGACAACGCGCTGCTGTACGTTCATTTACTATCGAAATAAGATTCTTCAAGTCTTTGGCAGCCGATCCTTCACGAATGAGTAGGTACATTCCTAATTGAAGACGCTCCTTGGCATCTTGCAAGGACACCGCTTCATGATCTGAGCGGATTCCCGCTGTCATGTATACGTTAATTGCATCCTTGGAAAGTCCAGCGAGATGTCCGTCCAGTTTTTTACTACGTTGTCTGGCATCAGCGATTTTTTGAACCATATCTTCATTGCCGCTCATGACAGCAGGATAGTCCATGACTTCAGCTAGGCCAAGCACACGGGGATGATGATAAAAGGGAGCAAGGTCCTTGGCATACAGCTTCGCACCTGAGTGTTCAAAGGAAGTAGCAGGTACACATGAAGGGAGCATCACATATACATCAAGGTCAAGGCCTTCTGATGAATCTAGCATGTATTGAATACCAGCGGCACCTGATACATTGGCAATCTCATGAGGATCGCAGACTACAGTAGTTACTCCATGAGGGAGGACAATTTCGGCAAATTGAGCAGGTGTTACCATAGATGATTCAATGTGAACATGCCCGTCTATGAAGCCTGGAGCGATATATTTACCTGTAGCATCCCAGACATCCTTACCTTCATAGGCTCCGATCCCAATGATCATACCATCTGTAATGGCGACATCTGCCTCGACAATTTCTCCAGTGAAGACATTTATGATTTTGCCATTTTTAATAACCAAATCAGCTTTCGTGTGTTTGGAGGCTGCTTGGATACGTTTTTGTAAGGCAGAAGGTTGAATGTTCATTTGAATCGCTCCTCTAGTAATTAAAGTTTTTACATAACGAGAAAAACCCCAGGAATCGACCTGGGGCTCTATGAACACAGAAGCACGTGATAAGACGTGAAGGATGCAGGGGATTTGTTACAGGTATAACAAAATAAACCGCTAGATCATTCGCAGTCTTATTGGTATCATCCGCGTAGTCAGGCTATTTACGGTAACCCGGTAGAGACTTATAGGCCATATTCCTATGATTATACGTGGCTATCATGTTTATTGTTGTAAAGGCATTTATTGAGATCTTTTTAATATAGATATTGTTTTGTATTGTAGTAGCACAAGAAAGATAAGTCAATATAATTTATGGTTCGTTAAGCAAGGGAGCTATTGGAAGGGGGGGACTGCTATTTGATACAGAAATGAATAACATAAACAAACCGGCTACCACAAAGCTTCGGGTAACCGGTTCACTAGAAATCACTATTCTTATGATTGGGCAGATACATCAAGTCCTTCAAATACAATCGAGACCTTTTCTTCCATGATCTCTTCCAAAGGCCAGCCACCATCGCTACGTACCCAATCATATAAGGCATTGTAATAGATGTTTTCCAGCATATTGGCCGCAATTAATGGATTAATTTTACTTTTCAGTCTCCCTTTTTCTTGGGCATCTTCAATCAAATCAGCAAATAATTCTCTTAGCTCAAAGTACATATTTTTCTTCTCTGATTCCAGAACCTTACGATGCTTCATAGAGGATTCAATCAATACTTTCAGAAAATCATAGTTCTGTATATTTACTTCGTTTAGGATTTTATAAATGCGTAGGACGCGTTGTTTGCAACTATCTCCAAAATCCCATTCTTCGCGCCTATCTTCAATTTCCTGCAAGCGTTCATAGCCCCAATTGGCAAGAATCGCTTCTTTTGAGGTGAAATGTAAAAAAATGGTCCCTCGCGCCACATCCGCTTCCTCGGAGATCATATCAATTGTGGTCGCTTCAAAACCATATTCTTTAAACAATTTAATAGCGGCATTAAAAATACGTTCCTTTGTTTCACGCTTCTTGCGCTCTCTGCGAGTAATCAAGCTAACACCTCCTGGTAGAAGTATATCATAATCTTGCTGACTCACTAGGGAATCATCAAGAAAATTGTGCGATTATTTCAATAAAAAACACTTTACGTTGGCATAGTTTGAATGTATATTTATTATTAATTATGTATTTTTATACGTTACGAGTGGAGGAATAAAACCATGAGTATGACAGGTACACTGGTAATTCGCCAGGCAACTATAAACGATGTGGATCAAATGTTGGAAATTATTAATCATTTTGCCGCAAAAGGCTTAATGCTCCCCCGTACGAAGCTGTCCATTTGTGAGCATTTGCAATCTTATATCATCGTACATGATGGGCAAGGCGTAATGGGTATGGGTGGCCTGCATATTTTATGGGAGGATTTAGCGGAGATTCGTTCGCTTGCAATGGCTGAACGAGCGCAGGGAATGGGAATTGGGAAGAAGCTTGTGCTGGCTTTGGTAGAAGAAGCGGGAAAATTGGGAATTCGGCGAGTCCTGTCCCTTACGTATCAGGTTGAGTTTTTTCACAAATGCGGCTTTCAGATTGTTCAAAAAGAGGCCTTGCCGCAAAAGGTATGGAAGGATTGCATCAATTGCTCCAAATTACCGATGTGTGATGAAATTGCTATGGTACGCATATTAGAGCCAACTGAATATGAATAAATGAGGAGCAGAGCGGGAAGAATGTGCCAGACCTAATGGTGGCAGCTTTTTCTCGCTTTTTCACGCTTAGGATATACGTGAATAATTAATGTGTTTACATAATGTTGTAAGGGCTTTCAAAAGCAGGATATTCCTTATTACCTGTTGAATAAATATAAGGACAAGGAATCCAAGTCGGAGGGAAAAACGTGCAAAAAATGGATTGGGACTTGTATCTAATGCCTTATGAGCAAGCTGTAGAGGAACTAAAGGTTAAATTAAAAAATATTCGTAATGAATTTAAAAAACGGAAAGTTCACTCGCCGATTGAATTTGTTACCGGTCGAGTCAAATCAATTAATAGCATTTATAACAAAGCGACTCGCCTACATTTTCCTATCAATGATAATATTGCATGGGAAATTCGAGACATTGCTGGATTAAGAATTATTTGTCAGTTTATTGATGATATATCGTTTGTCGTAGATATGCTACGCGAGCGCAAGGATATGAAGATTTTTCTGGAAAAGGATTATGTGACACAGCCTAAAGAGACGGGATACCGTGGCTATCATCTAGCAGTGGAGTATCCGATCATGACCATAGACGGACAAAAAACCATACCTGTTGAAATACAAATTCGAACGCTGGGCATGAATTTTTGGGCCACGATTGAGCATTCCTTACAGTATAAATACGAAGGAATTATTCCAGAGGATATCAAGCTGCGTCTGGTTGAATCAGCCAAAGCTTCCTATACGCTAGATAACGAGATGAATAAAATTCGTGATGAGGTTAAGGATGCCCAGATTGAATTTACTAGGAAAAAGGAGTCCCCGATTGACCCATTACTAAGCATTGTGGAGCTTGATTTAGACGTGGACACTGAATCGGTCTATTTTGATGAGAAGCAAATCGAACTGCAAGAGGACAAGGAGGAAGAAAATGAACACAATTAATTGGCAGCAGGAAGTGGAAAAACGAAAAGACGAATTAATTGCTACGACACAGCGTTTTTTGCAGATTGATAGCGTGCTGGACCCAGATACGGCTGGGGAAGGGGCTCCATTTGGCAAGGGAGTTCAGGCAGCGCTGCAATTCGCTTTGCAAACATGTGAGGATGCAGGTATGACTGTCAAAAATATTGATGGATACGCTGGCCATGCTGAGTTTGGACAGGGTGACGAGTGCATTGGCGTTTTAAGCCACGTAGACGTAGTCCCTCCAGGGGATGGCTGGACGATTCCTCCGTTTGCAGCAGAGATCATTGAGGGAAAAATAATCGCACGTGGAGCCTTGGATGATAAAGGACCTGCTATGGCGGCTATTTTTGCTGCCAAAATAATTAAGGAGCTTGAGCTTCCTCTTCAAAAACGGATTCGATTGATTTTTGGTACGGATGAAGAGTCGGGCTGGGATTGTGTAAAACGTTATTTTGAATCTGAGGAAATGCCGACTATGGGATTTACTCCTGATGCTGACTTCCCGCTCATTTATGCTGAAAAAGGATTAACTCATCTAGTTTTACGCCAAACAAATGAAAGCTTTGCACAATTGACGAATCTGGCTCAGACGACTAGCAGTCAGGAAGGAACTGCGAAGCTTCTCTCCTTCCATGCTGGCATGCGTGTAAACATGGTGCCAGAGATAGCGGAAGCGGAGCTAGCCTGCTCGCCTGAACAAGCCGCGGCATGGACAGAAGCATACCAACTTTATTTGGAGAAAGAACAGTGTCGAGGTCATTTCACACAAACAGAGAAAGGGATAGCATTTTGTTTACAGGGAGTTTCTGTTCATGGAATGGACCCAGCGAAAGGGGTAAATGCAGGAGCTTATCTGGCCCACTTTCTCCAAAAATGTGATTTGGATGTACGGGGACGTGCATTCGTTGATTTTATAGCCAGTTATTTGTTCCAGCAGCATGATGGCGAGGCATTTGGAATTAAAGCAGAAGACCAGGAGATGGGAGCGCTCACGTTGAATCCTGGAATTTTTCACTATATAGCTGATGAGGACGTACGTTTTGATCTGAACATTCGCTATCCTCATTCTATTTTGTTTGAACAATGGAAGCCAAGACTTGAACAAGTCGCAGCTCAGCATGGTTATCTGTTGGAAATCATTACTCATAAAAAGCCGCATCGTGTAGACCCGGCTCATCCTTTAGTAACAACTTTACAGCGCGTCTATACGGAGCAGACCGGTGAAAAGGCTGAATTGTTAGCAATTGGCGGGGGAACATACGGGCGTGCCCTAGATGTTGGCGTTGCTTTTGGGCCGCTATTTCCTGGAAGACAGGATACAGCTCATCAACGAGATGAATACCTGCTAGTGGAAGATTTATTGAAGGCGACAGCAATATACGCACAGGCAATTTTTGAATTAGCCAAAGACTAAGCCATATCTTTCTTGTCTTTTAGGAAATACTTATATTACTATAGAGAAAGTGTCTTCTAGGACAAACATGAGCGAATAGGCTGGTAGATCCAGAGAAATTGGTAGCAAACTGGATCAGACAGTACGGTTTTCGTTAAGAAGGAAGTGAAAAGATGGCTAAGTTCGAACAATTTGGTTTGCGACCGGAGATTATGCAGGGGATTTCCGACCTGTTTTATAAAGAGCCGACAGCTATTCAAGAAGAAGCGATTCCATTGATTTTGGAAGGTAAGGATGTCATCGGACAAGCTCAAACGGGTACTGGGAAAACAGCAGCGTTTGTACTGCCGATCCTCCAAAAGCTACAGGAAGGAAAAAAGGATATTCAGACATTGATCCTTACTCCAACCCGTGAGCTTTCGATTCAGATTGCTAGTGAAATTGAGAAGCTGGGGAAACACCTGAACGTGAGTGTTTTATCCTTGCATGGCGGTACAGATATTGAGCGTCAAATGAATAAGCTAAAAGGGACTGTTCATATCGTAGTGGGAACTCCAGGACGCGTACTTGATCATATGCGTCGTGAAACACTACATTTTGGCCGCATTCATACGTTGGTATTGGATGAGGCTGACAAGATGCTAGAGATGGGCTTTTTAGAGGATGTGGAAAAGATTATTGTTTCCACGCCAAGCAGCCGACAGGTATTGCTATTCTCTGCGACTATGCCTGATATGGTAAAGAAGCTGGGACAACGTTTTATGAAGCAACCGCCGCATATTAAAATTGAATCAAAGCAAAAAACGGTTGCTAATATCACACAAGAATATTATGTAATCAATCAAACAGATAAAATCGATGCGCTTCTTGATCTCATTGAGGTCACTAAGCCATTCCTAGGTATTATTTTTGCTAACACACAACAGCGCGTAAAGATCTTAACAACACGTTTACAAGAGGCTGGCTATGATGCCAAGGCGCTATACGGTGATTTGTCTCAAAAGAAACGCGAAACCCTGATGAAGGATTTTCGGAATATGAAATTCCAGTTCCTTGTAGCTACCGATATTGCGGCTCGCGGACTTGATGTCGAAGGGGTTACTCATGTATTTAACTACGATATCCCAAGCGATGTAGAAAGCTATATTCACCGTGTTGGACGCACGGGACGCGCTAATCAGCTTGGAAATTCTATTTCTTTTGTGACTCCACGCCAAAAAAGCGTCATGGCTCGCTTTGGTTCTGCAACAAAGGCGAATATCGAAGAAAAATTACTTACGCATACTCGTCACTTGGATGCAGGGCGCAAAGCACGTGCAGCAGAGCGTGAGCAGCATTATGCTGAGCTCAAAACCGAGAAGAAGAAACAGCAGGAAATTGCAAAAGCAGAAAAAGAAGCTCCACTTAAAAAGGCTCTTGTGAAAAATAAAAAGGTAAAGCCTGGTTATAAGCGCAAGCTGAAGCAAGAAATGGAAGAGTGGAAAACACAATACGACCGTAATCAAAAGCGTGAAGAAGCAAAGAAAGCTGCTAAAGCAAATAAAGGTAAAGCAAAACCTCGTTCCGGAGGACAGTCATCGGCTGGTCATCCGGGACAGGCGCCAAGCAGACCTGGAAAACGCTTTGGCAAATAAGCGTCTTTTCGCTCGGACAAAGTAAAATAACGCAATGGAGAAGCTCTTTTCCTATTTATGTAACGGGACTAGGGCTTCTTTCTGTTACAGAAAAGGATTTTGACGAAATATGGCGAAATGTATCGGGTGTAGAGTGAGGTGAAAAGCATGAAAAACTCCCGATCAGAAAGACATCGAATGCGCCGCCGAGCTGATCGAGATGTGAGCCGATTTTGGATTATGGGCTTCATCTTTAGCTTAATAGTCTTAAGCGTCGAATTTTTTGTTACCATACCTGCTGAAGCAACGTGGCTGTTAGAAATGGAAATGATTTTGTTTAGCGCCAGCTTTACATTGCTTGCTTTTTATCTGCTGGGCTTAACCTTTGTTTTTTCCAAACAAGGTGAAGCTGGTGGGGTTAACCATCAAGTGATTATTTATGTGTGGTTGGGAGCTATTTTGTACCATTTGTTTGTACTAGTAACCAATATAACCAATCAGCATGTATATAAAGCAGGGATCATTCTTTTTTTAGGTCCTCTATTTTTAACAATCTATCATTTTATTACGTACCTGTCTGCTTTGCTTCAAGCACGGCGTGAGGAAGAACAAACTTCGGTAGCTGCTTTAGAACGATCTGCCTATCAACTAATCAGTGAAGCCACGAAATTATATGAAGAGATACGTAGGCTCAAAACGGAATTCCCAGAAGTAGAACAGATGCTTAATGCCAATCAATTTGCACACAAGCTCGAAAAATACACGCTTGAGATGCAACAGTATTTACAAGTTGATTCGTTCCAACGAAGAGATTTGGAGTTTCTGGAAGGGCATTATCTATTCATCGAAAATATTTTAATCATTGTAAAACAGCACCCCGGTATTTCAGAATCACGTAAATATCTAGCAAGAGAAAGAGTGCTATAACCCAAAGAATGGGCCGTGAACATACGGTCCATTTTTCGGTTTTTTTTTATTTGCAGATAGGAAAAGTGCATTTTTATTAAAAAATTTGTTGCATAAAATTTTTCTCTCCCCTATATTATTTCGTGTACGAAATTTTCGAGTGCGAAATAATAGTAGCGATCGCGAATATATGTAAGAGGTGGTACGAGGTGCCTAAAGGGCTGATCATACGTGATGGGGTAAGACAACTTAATAAAATCATTGGAATGATGATTACACAGGAGCTTAGCGAGGTAGGAATTACGATGCCTCAGATTAGTGTGATGCGCAAGATTAAGGATGGACCTATGACGATTGGCCAATTAAGCAAGGACCTCTATCTCTCTTGCAGTACAGTTTCCGGGATAGTCGATCGCTTAGAGAGGGAGGGGTACATCGAACGTGTACGAGATACTGCTGATCGGCGCGTAGTCTGGATTCACATCACAAACAAATTCGAGGAGATGGCTAATTCCATCCCGGTGATGCAAAAGGAATATTTTACAGAACTAATAAAAGACTTATCGGAAGAAGAGATAGACAAAATCGTCGATGCCCTGCAACTGCTCATTAGACAATTTGAGAAGAGGATTGAGGAGAGAACATGAAAAAGAAATTTATTCTATCCACCATACTATTGCTTATGGTTGTAGCAGGTGGAGGAATCGGTTATTACTATTGGTACCAAGGTACCCATTACGTAACTACGGAAGATGCTCGTGTTGCGGGTGATACGTATCGTGTAATGCCGCGGATATCTGGCAAAATAACTTCGCTAGACCTGGCAGACGGTCAAAGCGTCATAGCAGATCAAATTGTGGGTCAACAGGATACAACAAATATCGCTGGCAACATGTTAGATAATGCTACTTTGCGTGCTCCGATTACTGGTACGGTGTTAAAGGTAACGGCTAAAAGTGGAGAAGTGGTAGCTCCTGGTCAGTCCGTTGCAACGATTGTGGATATGAACAAGCTCTACGTGTCAGCTAACATTGAAGAGACAGATTTAGGCCGGATTCATGTGGGGCAACTTGTTGAATTCACCTTAGATTCATTTAAAGGTCAGACGTTTAGAGGACAGGTTTCCGAATTGGGAACAGCGACAGCCTCTACGTTCTCTTTGTTGCCTGCAACTAGCACAAGTGGTAACTTCACAAAAGTAACACAGCGAATACCAATTAAAATTTCTATTAACGATAAACAAAACAGCCGCATTTTACCAGGTATGAGTGCTGTGATTAAAATTCATTTGAAAGGGAATTAGGGTGAAGAGTATGAATAAAAGACAAAAAGGGATAGCAGGTACTTTTGCCATAATGGCGTTGTTGCTCGGTGGCTGTAGCAACAATAGCGACAATGAAGCAGCAAATGCTCCCATTGTACAAACGATGAAAGTTGTAGCTACTACGAATTCATCTGGCTTGATGGCATCTGGCAAAATTGTACCTGATCAACAGGTTCAAGTGGTTTCCAAATTGTCCGGTCGAGTAGCAAATGTCAACGTAAAAGAGGGCGATCGTGTCAAAAAGGGAACGGTGTTAGCAACTCTTGAAAACGCGGAGCTAGTACAACAAGTACGACAAGCTGAAGCTGGCATTGTAGCGTCTCAAGCAAAATTAAATGATACCAAGGCAGGTGCGCGTCAACAGGATTTGGACCGGCTAAACAGCGCCTTACAGCAAGCAAAAGTGGGATGGGATGTCGCTCAAAAAACATATGATCGCATGAAGGCTTTATTTGATACAGGGGCCGTGCCTCAAGCTGAATTAGATAAAGCATCGCTTGCATTAGAACAAGCTAAATCAGGATATGAGCAAACGAAAGCACAGCTTGATTTAGCCATAGCAGGTGCAACCTCCAATTCTATAACAGCTCTGCAAGCGGATGTAACGCGTCAAAAAGCAGGTTTGGATTTAGCGAAGACAACATTATCTAACTCAACGATCACATCACCAATCGATGGAATGATTGCGATTCGCAATATCGAGCCGGGGGAAATGGCAGCGCCTAGTATCCCGCTAATGACCATCGTCAACATGGATACAGTAGTAATAAAAGCGAGTGTTCCTCAAGAACAAGTAAATCATTTGAAAAAGGGACAGACGGTACAGGTTGTAGTAAATAAGGATAAGAAAATGGCAGGAACCATTGATTTTATCAGTCCTGTATCTGATGCAAACAGTACGACTTTCCCTGTTAAAATCAGAGTGAAAAATGACGGTTCGTTATTAGCCGGAATGATTGCTGAGGTCTATTTTGGCACAGATGCTCAAGTAGCTACAGGAGTTGAGATTCCGAAAAGCTCTGTCATTGATCAGGATGGTAAAAAATTTGTTTATAAAGTAGATGGAAATACCGTTCACATGACTCCTGTTGAAGTAAAAGAGAAAAATTCTGATTGGTTATATGCAAAATCAGGTGTTGCTGCTAATGATCAGATTGTTACACAACCAGCTAAAGATCTGCATGATGGTAGTCAGGTCCAAATAAACTAGGAGGCGATCAATTTGTCTGCTTCTAACAACAAGGAGAACGCTTCTTATAAATGGTTGGCGTTGGCTGCTATTGTAATGGGGACTTTCGTGGCCGTCTTAAATAATAGCTTAATCAACATTGCCCTGCCTAAGCTGGTAGCTGTATTTGGTTCCACCACTGACACCATTCAATGGGTGCTAACAGGGTATATGCTTGCTTCCGCGGTTGTGATTCCCATGAGCGGTGCGCTTGGAGATAAGTTTGGTTATAAGCGGGTATTCGTAACCTCACTTGCTTTTTTTACAGTCAGCTCAACGTTTTGTGGATTTTCATGGAATGATAGCAGCATGATTTTTTTCAGAGTGGTGCAAGGGTTAAGCGGTGGTTTCATTATGCCGATCGGGATGTCTATCATCTACACGATTATGCCACGGGAACAAATAGGGACAGCGCTTGGCTTATGGGGGATTTCGGCCATGGTAGCTCCTGCTGTCGGCCCTACGTTAAGCGGGTACGTCATTGAATATTTCAACTGGCGGTTTCTCTTCTTCATGGGTGTGCCAGTAGGAGTTCTAGCGGTAATTATGAGTAGCATGATTTTAAAAGAAACACCACTAAAAAAGGATTTAAAATTTGATTTTCCCGGGGCCATCTTATCTATCATTGGTTTTGCTTCGTTATTGCTAGCCTTATCAAAGGGACAATCAGAGGGTTGGACATCATTGTACATCGTTAGCCTATTATTTGTGGCTGTGTCTAGCTTAACGTTATTGGTCTATGTAGAGCTAACTACGGAGCAGCCATTGATTGAGCTCCGTATTTTAAAGAATGGAACATTCTCACTTAGTTTGCTGATTGTTAGTTTTCTTACTATGGGAATGTTCGGTGGTATTTTTATGATGCCGTTGTATATGCAGAATATCCAAGGTTTATCTGCCATGCAGACAGGTATTCTATTGATGCCCCAGTCAATTGCCATGGCATTAATGATGCCGTTAGGCGGTAAATTATTTGATAAATTCGGTGTTGTTCCATTAGGATTGATTGGATTGACGCTCGCGGGGATAACCACCTTCGAGCTCCAAAATTTAGCTCAGGATACTCCCCATCGTTGGATTGATGTGTTATTAACCATTAGGGGCTTGGGAATGGGGCTCTGTATGACGCCACTTTCAACAGTGGGGATGAACGCCATCGAGAAATCTATGGTTGGTCGTGCTTCTTCGTTATCTAATCTGATTCGGCAAGTGATGGGCTCCTTTGCTATTGCTATTTTGACAGCACTGATGAGTAATCGGCAAACCTTCCATGCCGTGCGGATCAGTGAAAATGTGCAAGTGACTAACGATACAGCAAATCAAATGCTGAGCATGCTATCAGAGGTATATGCACAAAGCGGGGTAGACTCCGCTACTTCAATGGGAGGCGCTTCTGCCATACTAGCTGGTTTGATTCAGAAAGAAGCCTTCACGAGAGGGATTGCCGACACGTTTATGGTATCGGCGTTGCCAATTCTTTTTTGCATTCCATTGGTGCTGTTTTTCCTAAAAAAACGAAAAGCGCCAGATGATTTCGTAGCAGCAAAAAGAGTTCCTGTTGAAAAACCAGCAGGGGCAACACCTCAAACCTCAGGTACTACCTCACCTGTGGAGGGATAAATGTAAATACTGGCTGCCTCAGTTCGTTTTTGCTAACTGAGGTCTTTTTTTTGAGGGGGAACAGAAAGAGAGAACAGCTTCTTCTAAAGGTAGAAGGTAGCTGTTCTCTCCCTTGCGATGGATACAGTTTACTGCTCTGCACTTGTTGGACAAGCTGTTTTCTTACTTAGTAGGCAATGCCCTTCACGCTGTCCCTTTTACTTTATTCAAGAATAGCTAAAACATGTACAGGACAACGTAATTGATTTCGAAATTCTTCAAGTAGCTCAACTGCCGCTGAAAAGATCACACAAGTAGAAGGGCCGCCAGATTGCTTCAGATCAAGAGGAAGAGGAGCGGTGGGACGATATGTAAGCGAGGCACTTGCAGCTAACTGCTCCATTTCATAAGCGATTCCTTTTGAGCCAACGGGCAACAGATCATGGACACCAGGATGAGCACGTAGTTGGATTAAGTCAGCTAGGGAAAGCATCTCGGGATCGTCTAATCGAACCTCATGCTTGGGGCCGCTTTTTGGAATACCCGCACACATGATAGCTTCTTGAGGCTGGGCTGTTCCTGGGGAAAACTGAGCTTGCTGTACCAGCCCAAGTACGGTTATACCAATCCCTGTCTGCGTGGTTGGAATGTTTTCCTCCGTACTTCCTGTAAACTGTATATCCTCTGTGACGCCTGCTTCTTTCGCGTATTCCTTAATTCCACGGAGAATTTCTTCCCCGTAGCCCTCAAGCTCTACCGCTAGCGTATCGCATATCATAAACGGAGTGGCTCCACAAGCAATCAATTCAAAAAGCGGTACACGAACAGCAAACCGTCCTAACAGATCGGGTGCTATTTGGACGATATCCTGTGGTTTGGTGCCGATGCCGCCATCTGAATCGCAGGCGATAACGATGCTTTGTGCTTCATTGATCCGAAGTAGCGTCAGATCACGTACCTTTTGCAAATGGTGTAATGGATTTGTGAGATAGGGTACTTGCATAGCTGGCTCCTTTACAAAATGAATGATTTGTTTAGAGATCTGGGTGCTTACGTAAGGCAAGCAAGGTTATAAAACTGACTGCTTCACGTAATTCCATGCTCAGAGAATGAGCGAGGTCAGGAGAGAAATCGTCTTTATACACATGTGATTCCTTTTGCAGAAAAAATCCATTCTCCTGTGCTAGCTGTTTTGCTTCCCAGGGCATGATCGTGTTCTGGATAGTGGTTTTCCCATACAAACGTGGGTAGCTGTGTGCCCGCGGGCCTGCTGTGGGTCCCAATACCCCCAGTAGCAGCAATCCGTCTGGTTGCAGGATGCGTCGAAATTCTTGAAGGACAATTAGGGGAGAGGAAGTAAACTCCATCGCGTTAATTGATAGGATACCTGCAAAGGATTGATCTGGATATGGCGTAGCAGAAATATCTCCCTCCATAAACTGTAAAGAAGTAGAATCGGTAAGCCGTTTGGCCTGCTTGGTGGCATAGGCTATCATTTCTGAGGAAATATCCAAGCCTGTTACATCATACCCTACAGAGGCTAGCTTGAAGCTAGCATATCCATCTCCACAGCCAGCATCCAGTATTCGACCCTTGCTGGCAGGAAGAAGCTCTGTAAATAAAGGTAGGATCGTTTTCCGACTGCCCTGTTCCCACATTCCCTTGCTTCGCTCATGCCAATCACCTGCCATTTGATTCCATTGCTGTGAAACAAATGTATTCCACTCCTGCATCGCACTTCGCTCCCTTCAACTATCCTTTTACCTATCATAACTGATTAGAGCAGATAGACAGAAGACTATTATTGATACTGCATGAAAGCGTTTAAGCGTTACTCCATATTCTTGCATGAAAAAAACAGACCATGTAATCTCAAATAAATAGGTTTAAAAATTCAGAATAGTCGGAGGTTGAGCGGTGTGAGCGTAACAGACTTTTTCCCTATTCAAGATTGGGACTATGTTGAGTTGTATGTAGGAAATGCGAAACAAGCAATGTACTATTACGCAAAGGCATTTGGATTTGAGCCGTATGCTTATCGTGGTTTGGAAACAGGGAGTCGCACTCAAGTCTCTTATGCGTTAAAGCAGAATCACATTCGTTTGGTGTTGACAGGAGCATTAGAGCCTGATCATCCGATTACTGATTTCATTAAGCTACACGGAGAGGGAGTTAAGGACATTGCTCTTCGCGTTGAAAATTGTGAAAAGGCTTACCAGGAAGCTATTTCCCGTGGCGCTACATCTATCATGGAGCCTACGGAATTTAGTGATGAGCATGGAACCATAAAAAAAGCAACGATTGCTACTTATGGAGAAACAGTCCATTCCTTTATTGAACGAAAGGATTATAAAGGAGTGTTTTATCCAGGCTTCCAACCTTATCAAGCTCCTTTTGCCTGTCAGTCTACAGGACTAATTGGTATCGATCATATCGTAGGGAACGTTGAGGTTATGGACGAATGGGTTGGATTCTATGAGAAAGTTATGGGCTTTACGTCTTCCCAAAACTTCAGCGACGATGACATTTCTACTGAATACTCCGCGCTCATGTCCAAGGTTATGCAAAACGGTACTGGGCGAATTAAATTTCCAATCAATGAGCCTGCGGAAGGCAAACGCAAATCGCAAATCCAAGAATATCTGGAATTTAACAAAGGACCAGGGGTTCAACATATCGCTGTATTGACTAATGATATTTTGACAACCGTTTCGCAATTAACGGCAAACGGGGTTGACTTCTTAAGTGTACCGGACACCTATTACGAAAATTTGGCGGAGCGTGTAGGGGCAATTGAAGAGGACATAGAGAAATTAAAAGAGCTAAAAATTTTAGTGGATCGCGATGATGAAGGCTACTTATTGCAATTGTTTAGTAGGCCAGTAGTAGATCGTCCGACATTATTCTTTGAGATTATCCAGCGTAAGGGTAGCCGTGGTTTTGGAAATGGCAACTTTAAAGCGTTATTTGAAGCACTGGAGCGAGAGCAGGAGTTGCGTGGAAATCTATAACAATCCCATAACTAAATAAGCAGGAAAGCCACTTTTTATGTCGATATGAAAAGTGGCTTCCTTTTTTATAATCAGCTATTTTTTGAAAAAAATGTATATTTTTCTAAAAAAAGCTTTTCAGCTTATCTACAAGTAAGGTATCATAAAAAAAGGTTCTGGTTATTTTATTAAAAATCAGATAATTTAGATTATTGTTATGTGTCTTACATTCTGAAAGGAGGAGCACTTTTTATGAAGCGAAAGATACTTTCCATAATCATTTGGACAGTCATTTCTGCATTAGGAGGCATTGGATTTGGAGCGTTGGCTTTATCCAAGGGAGAACAGGTAAGCTCTTTTTGGTTATTAACGGCTGCTTTATGTACATATGCAGTAGGTTATCGGTTTTATAGCCGTTTTATTGCCCGTAAAATAATGGGCTTGGATGACAGACGAGCTACTCCCGCCGAAATACATAACGATGGCAAGGATTTTGTGCCAACTAATAAGTGGGTTTTATACGGACATCACTTTGCGGCCATTGCAGGTGCAGGGCCGTTAGTAGGACCTACATTGGCAGCTCAAATGGGATATTTACCCGGTACAATCTGGATTATTGTAGGGGTTGTATTGGGGGGAGCAGTGCAGGATTTTATTATTCTATTTGGTTCGATGAGACGCAATGGAAAATCATTAGGTCAGATTGCCAAGGAGGAGATCGGGCCTATTGGGGGCGTCCTTGCGATGATTGGAATACTAGCTATCATGGTTATTCTTATTGCTGTATTGGCGCTTGTTGTTGTTAATTCTCTTACTCATTCTCCATGGGCAACCTTTACGATTGCCATGACGCTACCAATTGCTATTTTGATGGGGTTGTACATGCGCTATTTCCGACCGGGAAGAGTGCTGGAGGCCTCTGTTATCGGAATTGTGCTGTTGTTTGCATCTCTTTACTTTGGGCAAGCAGTGGCAGAATCGCCTACCTGGGCCCCATTGTTTGATTATGAAGGTACGCAGCTTGCTATTATGATTATTATTTATGGTTTTATCGCCTCTGTTTTACCAGTATGGTTTTTATTAGCACCACGAGATTACCTCAGTTCTTTTTTAAAAATTGGTACAATCGCTTTTCTAGCCATTGGCATTGTTTTCACATTACCTAACCTACAAATGCCGGCTTTAACAAAATTTATTGATGGTACTGGGCCGGTATTTACCGGTAACCTTTTTCCCTTCCTCTTTATTACGATCGCTTGCGGAGCCATCTCCGGCTTCCATGCCTTAGTCGCTTCAGGCACAACACCAAAAATGATTATCAAGGAAAGCGACGCTCCTTTAATTGGCTATGGGGCAATGCTGACTGAGTCTATGGTTGCTATCATGGCGATGATTGCGGCCTGCGTATTAACACCAGGCTTGTATTTTGCAGTAAATGCACCAGCATCAGCAATCGGAACTGACGCAGTAACAGCGGCAGCTACGATTACCAACCATTATGGCTTCCCAATCACTCCGGAGCTATTAACGGAAACAGCCAAGGATGTAGGAGAGACAAGTATTTTATCTCGAACAGGAGGGGCTCCTTCCTTCGCTTTGGGAATGGCACATATTTTTTCAGGTTTTATCGGCGGAAAAGCCTTTATGGCCTTTTGGTATCATTTTGCAATCCTGTTTGAGGCAGTGTTTATCTTAACTACCATTGATGCTGGAACACGCGTTGGCCGTTTCATGGTACAGGACATGCTGGGAAA
This sequence comes from Brevibacillus sp. SKDU10, assembly GCF_001645205.1. Taxonomy (NCBI): domain Bacteria; kingdom Bacillati; phylum Bacillota; class Bacilli; order Caryophanales; family Paenibacillaceae; genus Brevibacillus; species Brevibacillus sp. SKDU10. The sequence continues at coordinate 31,379 of NZ_LSSO01000135.1, forward strand.
CGTGTTCCCAAAATTAAAACGCATGGACTACCTACCGGGCAATCTAATCGGGTCTGCTGCTGTGACAGCGGGATGGGGCTACTTTTTGTATCAAGGGGTTATTGATCCATTGGGCGGAATTAAAACACTTTGGCCATTATTCGGTATTGCCAACCAAATGCTAGCGGCCATTGCTTTTGTAGTTGGTACCACACTCATTATCAAAATGGGCAAGGCTCGCTACGCTTGGGTTACGTTAGTTCCAATGGCATGGCTTTCATCGGCCACCTTGTATGCGGCTTGGCAAAAGATTTTTTCTAATGATATTACGATTGGATTTTGGGCGCATGCAAACAACTTCAAGGAGACTTTAGCGTCAGGGCTGCTGCCAAAAGGAGTAACATCTGTCGAAGCAGCCGAGAAAATGATCTTTAATGATATGGTAGATACCATTGTCTGTGCGATCTTTTTACTTATTACAATTGCCATTATTGTCGATGGAATACGTCTATGGCTCTCTATTGCGAATGGAAAGAGATACGAGCTTAAAGAGGAACCTTTTGTGCTAACCAAACGTGATCATAAGGGGAATCTAATCGCTTAGCTAGACCAATAAAAAAGCGAAAAACCGCCCATGTGCTGGTTTTTCGCTTATCTTTAGCTTCGAAGGCTTGTTGCCAGTCCGCTTTCAGAACTGTTCAAAAAATGCTGTGAAGGAGAACTGTAGGGGTGCGTTTTAACGCAGTTTGGGATAAAGTTCTACACTTTAGGAACAGAGAGCGGACTGACAACAAAACTAAGAAAATGCTCAATCTATATCATAAAACAGTCTCAACAAAGAAATCTATATGTTTACCAAAAGAAACTTCAAAAAATATAGTAAAAAATAATATTTTTTAGTAGTGGAAATGTTTAATAAAGTTACGTTGTATAAAAAATAAACATGGTCAATCGTGGATATTATGTTGAAAAGTGAGGTGTGTAAGAATGCGAAAGAAAATAAGATACTGGAAACGGCGACTCAAAAAGGTGCGTTCCATCATTAAAACGATTTTTGGCATGCCCGATTACGATCGTTATCTGGAGCATTGGTATACAACACACGGAGTCCCTGGAATATTTCCGATGACAGAGAAGGAATTTTATCTTTTCGCATTAAAAAACAAATATGAAAGCGGCGAAGTGAATCGCTGCTGTTGATGGAGAATAGAGCTATGTAGCAAAAGGCGCTACTACACTAGTCCTATTTATTTTTATGCCAAAAAGAACGCAGGAAGATATGTGCCTGAGTCTCATCCTTGTGCAAGACTTCTACATAGGAGAGCCTTTTGTTCGTAAAAAGATGGTGATCTTCAAACAAAGTGGCGGGTACAGAATTACGAATTCGACAGCGAATACCCTGCTGGTGTAAAAACGTATATAATTCAAATGCCTCCCATTCAGGTCCCTCATACACCATGTGATATCGATAAGCACCTATCATGTCCATTATTTTCAGGCTACTAAATAGTACGACTATCAATACAAAAAAGGTCAAGTATAATCACTTCCGTTCTAATTATGTCGCGAAATGGAGATAGTATTACTAGTGTAGCATTTATGATAGATAAACTATTCATCGCCGTTGTTTAGGAATGTAAGGTGTAGGAGTAGGGAAAATATGATACACTAAAGAAAATTGGATGGGTTGGGTGGCGATATCTTTGCAACCGAATGAACTGGAACAGTGGAAAGAATTGGCGATCACATGCGCCAAAACAGCCGGTAAGCTAAGTTTGGAGAAAATGAATCAGCCCTATACAGTCAACTATAAAACCTCTGCCTCTGACTTAGTCACAGCTGTAGATGAAGAAGTAGAGCAGATGGTTATTGATATGATTCTTAAGCAATATCCTGAGCATGGCATTTTGGGTGAGGAAAATCGTTTTCAGGGGATGGCCCCTTCTGAATATGATACCCTGTGGATTATTGACCCTATTGATGGAACAACTAATTTTGTTCATCAGCAAATTAATTTTTCGGTTTCAATCGCCGTGTATCACAAAGGGGAAGCAGTTGTTGGTGTTGTCTATGACCCATCACGTGACGAGCTGTTTTATGCAACGAAAGGTGGAGGGGCTTATTTAAACGATCGACAGCTACGTATTCACCGTCAAGTAAAATTAGAGGAAGCCTTACTTTGTACAAGTGTGTTTTGGAATAAACGCGCTGAGCAGATAGGCATCGATGTTATTTTCAAAGAGTTAGCGGGTAAAGTTCGCGGTATGCGCTTGTTAGGAAGCGCGGCCTTGGAGCTATCTTACGTAGCAGCAGGACGACTGGATGGTTACGTCAGCTTGCAATTAAACCCATGGGATTTTGGAGCAGGCAAGCTTATTATTCAGGAAGCGGGCGGTACTGCTACCACAATGGAAGGCAAGGAACTTCCATACGATGCGAAAAGCAGTGTAATGGGGTGTAATCCGACGTTCTATGAAGAGTTACAACAGTTTATTCGCAGTAACATGAACCTGATTCGTTCCGCGCAAGATGCAAAAGATCATACATAGGTATTTTTCCATAGCAATCTGCCTTTTTTTCACTTTTCTATGCGCTTATCCAAGCATCACGTGACCGAAATTCATAGGGTACTAGCAGGAGTTTGTGAGTCTATGCATTCTCCGCTACTAGACCGTGAGAAGGAGGAAGGATCATGGGATGTGGTAGAAGAGGTGGTGTATTCGGCTTTAATGGCGGCTTTTTATGGATTATCATTCTTATTGTAATATTGGTGTGTTTCTGTAATGATTAATCACACGTAGTTTGCAGAAATAAAAAAGCCTTACCCTTTTTGGGGTAAGGCTTTTTTTTCTACTATGCTCTGTATGCGTAATTCGTTGAAACCCGCTCGTCAGTGCAGTCTTTAGAAGCTGTGGATAACTCCCATACATGAGCAGAATATTCCATCTCGACAATCATACGATTTATCTCTGCGTACAGGCAGCCAACCTCTCGTAAAGAGGAGATGCCGGCTGTTTCTATTGATGTGATGAACTGCTGAGATTGTTGTTGTTTTATCCTGTATAACAGATTCAGTAGCTCCTGATGAGCCTCTGTGGACGGATTTGCAACAAAGGCGCCGTATGTTGAAATGGCGGCACTAGCATCAAGCAAAGGCTGATCAAGAGTATGCCGAAGAGTGGGGAGATATTTTAATTCCTGAGCAGTATATAGGATACTGCATATAGAGATCAACATCTTTTGAACAGAATCAATTTGTTGTTCCAGATAATAGAGCGTATTAAGGTCTTTTCGGCAAAATACATTATATTTTAGGCTTTTCTTTGCATGCTTTAATGAAGCCTCCAGTTCATTATTCCATTTTAAAAGGGAGGCGGGATCGACAATCGGAGTAGTTGCACCATCAGAGTGATTATTTAGTGCAGTGGCCATAATTGTTAATGTCTGTGCTAATTGCTTACAAGATTCGGCATGTTTCTTTTGAACAGTAGGAACATAGTTCTCTGGTCGAATGACCATTTGAATGAAAACAGCCACGATTGCTCCGATAATGGTTTCTAAAATCCTGCCAGTCGAATAACCTTGCATTTGTTGAAAGGTCATTACCATCACAGAACTAACACCGATTTGTGAAATAATTTGTGGATTTAAGCGTAAAGCGGTAGCGGTACCCATACCTACCAATAGAACCAGGACGAGACCTAGTATTCCATTTTCAAAATAAGGAAGAATAATAATGCTAGAGACAACTCCGCCAATGACACCAATTACACGATAAATTCCCTTTTCCAAAGTGTCTGCAATGGTAAGTTGCATGGTTAATACCGCAGCAAGCGGAGCAAAGTAGGCAAAATGATTGCCGAACAATAATGAGGCGATCAACAATGACAAGCCGGATGCTAAGACGGTTTTACACACATGAAACGTGAGACCAAAGCGAGCGCACCAATTCATACTGCGCTGCACCATGGAACTCACCTCCTTGTTTTTCTAAGCTGTTTTAGTGTTTGTTACAACCATCATGGTAAACCAAAAATGTTGATACAAAAGCTTATAATTTTGACAGATTTTCGATAAAGTTCTTCTTTTCACAATTATAAGGGTTTGTTCATAAATGAAAGCGAATACATTTACAAACATGTACATTCTTCGCATTTTTGTACAGGAGAGCTTGCTTCGATATGCTAAAATAAAGGATATCTTTTGACAATCAGTCTAAAATGAAATAAGCAGAGTCGAAGATAATATCTGTTATTGATGTTGGATTATTTTGAACAATATTACTTTTATAAGGTTGAACATAATTGATAAAGGGGCGAGGCGATTGAACGATTGGCGCATGTACACAGATGAACGCAAAGAAGAAAGAAAACATGTGTCTTGGCACGAGGTGCTGCGAGAAATTGCGAGCTTGGATGGAAAAATGAGAACGTTGGTACATGCTGCCTATGGCGACCATGTTGATTTGGTTGTGTCGGGCGGTGATGAAGGATACGTCTTAGTTCAATGGAAAGAGTATGCGCGTGACATCAGTCATTATGTACTAACCACTAAGCAGGTTGATGCGGAAGTGGCGGGAAGAATCATCACCGTAGAAGGAGAAGGGCTGCCAGTACCAGCAGATTGGGCTATTTCACTTGAAAAGGCCATTCCTTTACTTGGGGATTTGTTGCAAACCTGCGAACAAAAAGAGAACGCAGATTTGCAATGGTTATTACTGGAGACAGAACCTGGGCAAATGTCATAGGAGCATCAGACATAAACATTGAATTTCGCCATACTATTATTGTAACAGGAGGGAAATTCGCTTGACCCTTGCACCATTGTTCTCATCTGTGGGTATGATGGCTGTCATTATTGGAATAGGGGCAATGATTGGCCGGATGAAACCAGTTACTGCTGAGGCTCGCCAATTGTTGATTACCATTGTTATCAATGTAGCCGTTCCATGCATCATTCTCAACGGAATTTTTCACACACAGATGAACCAGCAACTCCTGCATCATATTTTTCTCATCTTTTTTATTGCTGTTGGTCTAAGCTGTCTTGGAATGCTTCTTGCTTTTTTATTTGCAGTCCTATGTAAGGTGCCTATCAATAAGCGAAAAGAATTTTCCTTTATTGCTGGACTGGGCAATACCGGATTTATCGGGCTTCCTTTGTGTGTTGGGCTGTTCGGGCCGACGGGGGGACTGCTTGCGGCAGTCTATGATGCTGGACTTGATCTGATTCTCTGGACAATCGGTGTTATGGTTTTGAAGGGAAAAAAAGAATGTACATGGAAGAATATGAGGAGCATCGTAAATATTCCAATGCTGGCTATTGTAGTTGGGATGTTTTTGGCGTTAATGGAATGGCAACCGCCAGAGATGGTTAAATCACTTACTGCCATGTTATCTTCTATAGCTGCTCCCTTAGCCATGCTGTACATCGGTTTATTAATTCCCGATCTGTTGATACGTAAACAACAAACAGCACAAGCACTCCCAATTTTAAGTTTGTCTATGATTGTTAAGCTTTTCTTGTATCCAGTCATTGTTGCTGGTTTGCTTTGGAGCTTTCACTTAGCGACAGAAATTAGCCAAGTCACTTTGGTGATGGCAGCAATGCCTACAATGACGCTAGCCTCCATGTTATTCGCCAAATATGCGGCTGATGAAGATTTAGGAGCGATGGCGACCGTTAGTTCCACAATTATCAGCTTCGTTACCATTCCTTTGGTTGTTATGTTAGGTCAATTTATCTTGTCTGTATCACTTTTTTAAAGTGCGTAATCATGTAGAAAAAATATAAAAAATAGCCTAAATTACCACTTGTTTGATTCATGAAGCGATTTTTATGTTATAATGAAAATGTAACTTTACAATGAAAGGATCGGATAGTGATGTTACCGCGAAGGACAATCTGGAAACGGTTTGATCTCTCAGATACGTAGCGTAGTAGTTAGAGCGTTCCACTCTTGACCTGTGAACACTAACTACGAAAGAGAGATGCTTTATGATACAAGCAAGCGATCCTGTCAGGACCTGCTTCGTAGTTAGTGGAGAAAGTGACTAACTAACTACGAAAAGGGGAAGCCTCGATGAGGACAAAACCATACCAACAAACCTTCATGATTTTACTGGGAACTTTTTTATTGGCCTTTAGCTATTACCACATCAACTTTCAGAATAATTTAAGTGAAGGTGGATTTGTGGGGTTATCATTACTTGGAAAATACGCTTTTGATTGGTCACCGTCTATTACGATGCTAGCATTAGACATTCCAGTCATTTTAGTTGCAATGATGATCAAGGGACGTAAGTTTTTGATTAATACCATTGTAGCAGCGACATCTTTTTCCTTTTTCTATGAGCTATGTGAGCGTTTTTCGCCGCTAGTATTTGACTTTAGCAATGCCATGTTGCTCGCTGTTTTATTATCTGGAATCAGCACAGGCTTCGGTCTAGGATTGGTTCTTAGATTCGGTGGGGCAACAGGTGGAGACGATATTTTGTCTCTATTCATAAGTAAGTGGACGGGTATGTCAGTAGGTACCGTTTTATTAATATTTGACGTCCTTGTGTTATTGCTTTCGTTATTTTTCTTGCCAGTACCTCAAGTCTTGTACACGCTTCTAGCAGTTTCAATCGCTGGTAAAGTGGTTACATGGACCTACGAATATGGTACAAAAGAAAAACAAACGAAGCTGGCACACAGTGCGGCGTAACGAAAAAACCAGTTAATAGGGTGAATGTTAGTCTGCTTGGCAGCTAACAATGACCCTGTTAATTGGTTTTTTTATAGAAAACGTTTGACAATGATAATGAGAACCAATATCATCTTAAGGGAAGGTACTATAATTCAGGACATTATTGCGTGACATCGAAAGGAAGATGATCATGGTTCGCTTACATACACAACAGTTAAACATTGGCTATAATGATAATCTCATTGTGGAAGACTTAAACATATCGTTACCTGATGGAAAAATCATTGCTCTGGTCGGTGCAAATGGATCAGGTAAGTCTACCATTCTAAAAACGATGGCACGTCTTTTGAAACCGAAAAAAGGTGGAGTCTTCTTGGATGGTAAATCCATTCACCAACAGGATACTCGCAAAGTAGCCAAGGATTTAGCTATTCTGCCGCAAAATCCAGTAGCTCCGGATGGACTTACTGTAGAAGAATTGGTTTCTTATGGACGCTTCCCTCATCAAAAGGGTATGGGGAGCATGACGCCAGAGGATAAAAAAATTATACAATGGGCACTGGAAGTTACCGGTATCATTGAGTTTGCTACAAGAGGAGTCGACCAATTGTCAGGTGGTCAGCGTCAACGTGCATGGATTGCAATGGCGTTAGCCCAGCAGACGGATATTTTGTTCTTGGACGAACCAACGACGTTCCTTGACATGGCTCACCAATTAGAAGTGTTACAGCTCCTAGCTAAGTTAAATACAGAAGAGAAGCGTACGATTGTTATGGTTGTTCACGATCTAAACCATGCTACTCGTTATGCCGATCATGTTATCGCTATCAAAAAAGGGAAAGTAATGGCTCAGGGGACCCCTGCTGAGGTCATGACGCATCAAATGCTGTGGGATGTATTTGGCATTGAGGCTGACATTATTCCAGACCCTCGCAGTGGCGTTCCTCTATGCATTCCATACGGATTGGCTTCAGGAAGTGTTACTGGTAAACCAAAGAAAGATAGTGTCACTTTAGATTCAAATGAAGAGAACGCGACCTTGGCTGTAGCCCGTTAGCACCACAGATCAACAGAAGAATATCAAAAGCAAAGAGCTTGTTACCTCGAAAAAATGAAGAGGTGACAAGCTCTTTTTTAGTAAAGGATTTCCTACATAACCCCGTTACAGGGGAGTGTGAGCCCCCCAGAAGGATTATTTTTGAATATCTGCTAGAACACCATCCCATAAGGAAATGCGGCTGTTAAGGGATTGAATAGCTGTTGCTTCTGCTTCTTTCCATTTTTGGGCATCTTCTTTACAAAGAGAAGCAAGAAGTTTCTCAGCTAAAGGTCCATGTTCATCTCCATCTAGCTCAATGTGACGATTTAGATAATACAACAGGCAAGCAGGAGCTTCTCCTTTGGAGGTCAATTCCTGTACAAGTACCTGAAACATGTCTGGTATAATATCTTCACGACCAAAGAAAAAGGCAGCACAAACCTCGTGGGTTCCTCCCTCCTTAGCCAAGTGAAGGGTTTGTTTTACAAAACGCTGTACACTGTCAGGAGCGTTGCATAATGCTAGAGCTTCATCAGGAGAGGTTCCCTTTTCTAGCAACGCCAGAAAATGCTCGATCTTAGATGTATCAGCCCCTACTTCCTTCATAGCCTGCAAGTACAGCTCAAAGTGACTGGTAAAGCCGCCATTGCCATCTTCATCAGTTTCTTCTCCGAGTACAATTTCATTAATGAAACGAGCATATTCAGCATGAGGAGCAGGAAGCCAAGGTACACTTGTGCAAGTTACATCTAATTGTAAACGTTTTAATAAACTCATAAAATCCCATACAGCGAACACATGGTGTTCCATAAAGGTACGAACGCTTTCCGGTGTTTGCATAGCAATCGATATTGGATGAGAAATCAGTTGTTGGCGAACCACGTCAACCTGTGGCATGGACATAAGTGTTGTCATTTGAAAACTCCTTTGTTATCGAGCTTGGTTGGTAAAATCTTCTTCGTACCTTTAATTATCGCATAAATAAAAATAGGCAAAATAGCAGTGTGACAATTGTCACTCATTTGCCTTATTTACGTAGACGATTGGTAAAAAATGTGGGTAAATAGTAATATCAGCATGAAGAGAAAAAAAGATAATAAGATGTAGGGAAGAAAATGAAACATTATGGGGAATCTTTAAGTCAAACAAGTAGCATAAGAAAAATGAACAAAGTAACAATAGCGTAACCTGACGAAAAAAGCGAAGGGATTGAGTACAAATGTTACGAAAAACGACAGCAGCAGCCGTAATGGGACTTACACTTGTAGGCTCAGCTATACCAGGTATGGCTCAAGCAACAGTAAAACCGGTGTCCACTTCTCTTATGATAAATCAGCAGAAGGTAATCAAGCACTCACCATTGATTAGTGTTAACCAACGGACAATGATTAACCTACAGGAATTAAGTAATGTAACAGGCGGTCAGCTCACAGAAAAAGCAGGAGCCTATCAATTGAAGGTTCAGCAAAAATCTCTGATATTTCAGACAGGGAAATCTACTGTAACGGTGAATGGAAAAGAACAAAAGGTAGAGCAGGGAGCTGTTCTTTATCAGGGCAAGGTGTATGTGCCCCTGCGCTGGACAATGGAATCCTTATCTGCACAAGTAAAGTGGGATGGTAAAACAGATGAAATTCAGGTTACAAATCTACCCGTGGTTCAGGGAGAGAAGCCTGCTTCTGCATTCCAAACACTGACAGAAGAGCAATTAAGCGCAGAGGAGAAAGCTTTTATCGAAAGCGTTAAAGGTGAACGCGGGGTTCATCAACAGGGTGATTTGTATGTGATTGCCTATGGAGAAGCTCCTAATCCTGGGTATGGCTTAGTTGTGGATCATACTGAACAAAGCTGGGAAATGCTAAAAGTATATGTAAAACAGACCAAGCCAGAGGCAAATAAAATGTATCCGATGGTCATTAGCTACCCTTATGTCGCGGGCAAGATCAGTACACCACCTTATACAACGGTCACTTTCTATGATGTAGATACGGGCAACGTGCTATTTGAAGGGGACAAGAACACACCTCAGAAAGGAAAGTAAAGTGTGTTGCCTGAGGAGAAGCTTTGAGAGAAACTTTATAATAGTCGAAAACGCATCCGAATACTCAGGATGCGTTTTTGCTGTTACGTTTTATCAGCGGTGTAAATGTTCCATACGTCAACACACGCCAGCTCCATTCAAGTGGACCCATGGTAAAAATCGACAGCCATAGGTAGCTGAATAGCATTTGTAGTGCATAAATACCAAGACAGATTAGAGTAGTTTGCAAATGGCCCAGCTTGCCTGAAAGATTACATAAATCACGCAACGCGATAATGATCAGAGTTTGCCCGATATAGTTCGTTAAAGCCATGCGACCATAATACTTTAAGGGAGCTAACCATTTCTGCACAGTTGTTTGCTGTAGGAGGCGGATAATGGTAGTTACATAGAATACAGCCATCACGAGTCCAACAAAGACAATGCACAGGCCGTAATTGTGTAAGGCATGAATATATGAGTCATCGAAGTCAGTTGAAGCTGTTTTCGTTAAGAGCGCATACTGAACAAAAAGCCCGATTATCATGAGAATGAGAGAAACCATCTGCCATTGCTTTATCTTGGGCATAAAGCCTGGAATATTTCGGAAGACTCCGTATTGTCCGATAGCAAGCCCTAACAAAAATAATGGGAAAACAACAAGAACCTTTCCTCCCAAAATAGAGGTAGGAATAAGCAAAACTAATGAAAGTAGCAGATTTTTTTTGGCCGATAAACGATAAAAAGGCAGTAATACAAAGCCAAAAATAGCATAGATGAATAATGCTTCTCCCGGCTGCAATAACTGATGAAGATATCCAATTGCGAATAGGACTAGCAACCGGCGAATAAATAACAATGTGCTTTTGTGCCCTTTTGCTTGAGAGCGGCTTTTAAAAATATAAAATCCTACTCCAAATAAAAATGAGAAAATAGCAAAAAAACGAGATTCTACGGTGAAGTTAAGCATGTGCTCAATAAAAGCATTTGTACTGCTAACAGGGGCTGACTGTACTTTCATTAAAGCCAAGATATTAACAAGAAGAATACCCATCAGAGCAAAACCACGAAGATAATCAAGGGTATCGATCCGATCTTTTTGTGTGAAATCGTTCATTACTTACTCCTTCTTATGTGATGTCATCTCATCTCATCTCTAATTTACTATAAGGAAATGCAGTGTTTCGCAACATCGATCCAGCTTACCCTAAGCTTACAGGTTTGTAAGCATAAAAAAGGAACCAACTGGCATTCCAGCTCGTTCCTTTTTTATGTATACAGAAAATGAAATGGTTACTGAGAGGCGGGAGAATACGCGTCCGACTCAGATTCTGGCTCTGGTTCTGGCAGGTGATGCACTCTGCCTAAATAGATCGCTAAAAGACTGAAGCACAGTATGCCACTGATTATAAATGGCAAGCTATGTGAGAAGGTAAAGAGCCACCCAGCTAAAATTGGACCTGCAATTCTCCCCATGGTATCCATGGCGCTCATGTTACCGGATGTAGCTCCTTGTCCATCGGGCGTACGTTGCGAAATCATGGCGGTGTTGGTAGTTCGCATCATACCTTGACCTAGACCAAATAAGCAAAGGGTGAGTGCAAATTCTAGGAAAGTAGAAGCTAGTAAAACACAGAAGAATCCTAGAACATAAAAAAATATTCCTGCAGCCAGCAATTTTGATTCACCAAATCGTTTTACTAATTTGCCAATCCCGCCCTGTAAACTAGCAGAGATTAAGCCCATGATAAGAAACATATAGCCCATGTCCTTGGAGGTCAGATTGAATTCATATGATATGTATAAAGCAAAGACCGTCTCCATCGCTGCAAAAGCAAGCGATGTAACCAGCATAATCTGATACAATAATCCTAAGTTACTAAAAATGGCTCCCAATGAACTGATAGGCTTTTTCTTAAGGTATTTACCGCGCTTTTCCTTGGGCAAGCTCTCTGGAAGTAAAATCCAGGTAAAAACGAATGTAATAAAAGCTAGACCTCCTGAAACGAAGAATGGCAGTGACAAGCTAACGTCTCCTAGGATACCGCCGAGCGCGGGACCGAATACGAAGCTTAGACCTACACCTGCTCCTACAATCCCCATTCCTTTTGCCCGTTCCTTTGGCGGAAAAATATCAGCTACCATTGCTGTGATGGTTGGGATACCCGCAGCGGAAGTAATCCCAGCAAGTACACGGTAAAACAGCATTTCGTAATAGCTACTTGAAAATCCAAATAGAATAAAGCTGGCAGAAAATCCAAATAGGGCTAAAAGGATAAACGGCTTTCGTCCATAGCGGTCCGATAAGCGTCCCCAGATGGGAGCAAATATAAATTGCATGATATTATAGCTGGCAGATAATATCCCCAATTGCGTTGTGGTCGCACCGATTTCCGTAACGAAAAAAGGCAATATAGGGATAATAATTCCAAAGCCAAGCATCATTAAAAAGATAATGCTAAAGAGAAGGAAGAGATGTTTCTTTTCCACAGGAAAAACCTCTTTTCTATACAATAAAAAAGTTCAAGCTACTCTCCACCATACGAAATGGACGGAAAGAAGTCAAGGTGAGAACTGGGGTCTGATACAGTTGACATGTTATAATGAAAGCACTTGGAAGTAAGGCAAAAGGAGAATGAATGAAATGGCCAGTAAGATGTTATATTATCTCGCAGCAGAAGAGGATCATTGGTTGGATGAGCTGTTAGATTACTTTCCTATTATGAATGCAACGGTACCTACTAAGAAGTCGCTTCAAATGATAGAAGAGCAGTTGAAAGCAGGCGAAATTACTCAGTCTGTGCTTGTTATCAATGTCTCTGGATTGGAAGACCGCCTACCTGTTTTACTGGAAGAATGTCAAGATCTTGAACATGTGCAAAAGCAGCCTCTTTACCTGGTAGGCATAAAAGAGGGAGAAGAGGAACAGTGGAGAAGTAATTACCCACAGGCGAAACTTGTTGTCATTACTGGTTTCCTTGTCGAGTTTGACTTTGAAGCCGTATGCCGAGAAATGGAAGCTGATTTGGGAGGGAAATAAATGAGCGATAGAAATACGTTTAATCTTCCTGAGTTTTTGCGTCGTTTTCAAATCATGATTTATACCGGAGATCCGCTGGGTGATTGGTTGATGATTGAAGATGAGATCCGCGATCTACTGACATCTAAGGTCATTGATAAAGAAGAGTTTTCTCTTGCGATGAAAGAAATTGATAAGCGTAAAAGAATGTATGCTGATGAAACTCAATGAAAGTAGCGCCTGGTTTCCTCTCATAAAAAAGCTAGTTATGCAACACACTAACTAGCATGTAATGATAGGGAATTGTTACGTTTCATAGAAAATACTCTGTTTTTGTAAAGCGCTTTTACTCTATTCGCTTTTCCTATGTTATAATCACACTGCAGTTACTTGTAGGGGGGAATTAACCGTAATGACTACTCAACAAATGAATGTAGATCAATTGGCAATCAATACTATTCGTACATTATCAATCGATGCTATTGAAAAGGCGAATTCTGGACATCCAGGAATGCCAATGGGATCAGCGCCTATGGCACACGTGTTGTGGAGCCGTTTTATGAAAGTAAGCCCGAAAAATCCATCATGGATTGATCGTGATCGCTTTGTATTATCTGCTGGTCACGGTTCTATGCTGTTGTACTCTATGCTACATCTCATGGATTATGGCGTAAGCATGGATGACTTGCGCAACTTCCGTCAATGGGGAAGCAAAACGCCTGGTCACCCTGAATTCGGCCACACTCCCGGTGTAGATGCAACAACAGGCCCATTGGGACAAGGAATTGCGATGGCTGTTGGTATGGCGATGGCTGAGAGACATTTGGCCGCAACATACAACAAAGATAACTATGAGCTAATTAATCATTTTACATATGTTATCTGTGGAGATGGAGACTTGATGGAAGGTGTTTCTTCTGAAGCTTCTTCACTAGCTGCTCATCTTAAACTAGGTAAAATGATTGTTCTTTATGATTCTAATGATATTTGTCTAGATGGCGATCTAAGCCAATCCTTCACAGAAGATGTAGCTGCACGTTACAAAGCGTACGGCTGGCAATATATCCGTGTAGAAGATGGAAACAATGTGGATGCTATCGAAAAGGCTTTGGCTGAAGCACGTACAGATTTGGAGCGTCCAACACTGATTGAAGTGAAAACAACAATTGGTTTCGGTTCTCCAAATAAAGGCGGTAGCAGTGCCAGCCACGGTGCCCCACTTGGTACAGATGAGGTTGTTTTAACAAAACAAGCTTATGCATGGGAGCATGAAGCATTCCACGTGCCTCAAGAGGTAAAAGAGTACTACGCTACTCTAGTAGAGGCAGGTCAAAAGAAGGAAGCAGAATGGAATGAGCTGCTATCAGCTTATGAAAAAGCTTATCCGGAACTAGCTGCACAATTTAAACAAGCAAGTAATGGAGAGGTATCCAAAGATTTCGATGCTGATCTACCGACTTATGAAATTGGCAGTAAGCTAGCGACTCGCGCGGCTTCCGGTAATGCAATCAATGGATTGGCAAAACGCATGCCTAACTTAATTGGTGGCTCCGCTGACTTGGCACACTCTAACAACACTCTAATTAAAGGTGCTAAAGACTTCTTGCCGGGTTCTTATGAGGGTCGCAATCTTTGGTTTGGTGTTCGTGAATTCGCTATGGGAGCGGCTCTAAATGGAATGATGCTACATGGTGGAGTAAAGGCCTTCGGCGGTACGTTCTTCGTCTTCTCCGACTATGTTCGTCCGGCAGTGCGTCTATCTGCTCTTATGAAGCTGCCTACCACATATGTATTTACTCATGACTCTATTGCAGTTGGGGAAGATGGACCAACTCATGAGCCGATTGAGCATCTAGCTGCCTTCCGTGCTATGCCGAACCTTACTGTTTTGCGCCCTGCTGATGCGCATGAAACAAACGAAGCTTGGCGTTATGCGGCTATGAGCAAAGACGAGCCTATTGTACTAGCTTTAACTCGTCAAAACCTTCCTATCTACCAAGAGACCAAAGACTTGGCTCGCGAAGGTTTAGCAAAAGGTGCTTATGTTCTAAAAGAGGCATCTAATGGTGAACCTCAGGTTGTATTGATTGCTACCGGCTCCGAGGTATCTCTGTGCATGGAAGCTCGTGAAAAACTAGAAGCAGACGGCATTCCAACACGTGTCGTTAGCATGCCTAGCTTTAATCTATTTGATCGTCAATCTAAAGAGTACCGTGACTCTGTGATTCCTCCGCATGTTAAAGCACGCGTTGGCGTAGAGATGGGATCTCCTCTAGGTTGGGAGCGCTACACAGGTGAGCATGGAGCAATTATTGCTATTAACCAATTCGGTGCTTCTGCTCCTGGAGATATTATCATGAAAGAATACGGCTTTACTGTTGAAAATGTCGTGAAAACAGCACAAAGCTTAGTAAAATAAGAAATTTGCCACGTTTACTAAAGCCTCCTCTATTTTAAGTAGAGGAGGCTTTAGACATGATTTTTCCCCTATAGCCCGCTTTTATCCGATTTTTCGCATCTTTTCTCATTGACTTTTATTTCTGCTCTTCTTAAAATAAGTGAGAAACTTTTTAATTACAATGATGAGAAACTTGCTTGTATGACTACATGTAAGTGGCGAAATTTTCAAAAGAGATGATCAGATGTGCATTTCTTTTTTTCGTTCGCCCCCTATCCGTTGGATGGGGGGTTTTGTGTTTGCAAAAAATCGATGTAAGGAGAAAGGAAGGCAACAAAAATGCTTAAGTATGCTCTGTTGGTTTTTTTAGGGGCTTGTAGCTATGGAGGCTTGTCGACCATTATTAAGCTAGGCATGAAGGAAGGCTTTCAGGTAAGTCAGCTAGTAGGAAGTCAATTTTTTATTGGATGGTTACTGTTGATCCTTCTGACATTGCTGTTTAATAGAAAGCGTGTGCCTGTACGCTCTATTTTGCAATTAATAGTAGGCGGATTTGCATTAAGTGGCACCACCATCTTTTATAATTTGTCTGTAGCCGAATTACCTGCGTCGATTGCGGTAGTCCTATTATTTCAGTTTACGTGGATTGGCGTCCTATTAGAAGCTATCGTGGATCGGAAAAAGCCCAGCAAGGAAAAGATATTTTCCATCGTTGTATTGCTTATGGGAACAGCTCTTGCAGGAGGATTACTAGAGCGTGGATTTGAATCACTTTCGTTAGCTGGTATCCTATATGGGTTATTATCAGCGGTGACATTTGCGCTCTATATTTTTGCTAGTGGTCGATTGGGCTTGGATGTTCCCGTGTTTACAAAAAGCTTAACGATGGTTACAACGGCTGTGATTGTTGTATTTACGGTGTTTTCCCCATCCTTCTTAGTGGATGGAGCTTTAGGGCAGGGTCTGTGGATGTATGGATTGGCGCTGTCTTCCTTAGGTATAATTATTCCCGTTGTTTTTTTCTCGATAGGAGTACCAAAGGTTGGTTCTGGATTGGGGACGATTCTTGGTGCAGCAGAACTTCCAGCCGCAGTGATTGCCTCTGTAACCGTATTAGGAGAACATGTAAGCACGTTCCAATGGAGTGGTATTCTGCTGATTTTATTGGGAATCGCTATACCTCCTTTGATGCTAAATAAGCAAAAGAGTCGGCAGGCAAAAGCTGCTGTTCATTAAAAAGGAAGTACATTATATATTCTATAGCTTTTTTCTTCAGCTAAACGAACCTCTAAACGAAATTCTTTTGGCAGGAATTGTTTGGTGCAAAGCAGCCACTTTATACTATCATGGTAGAGTGGCTGTTTTGTATCTGTGGTTCAATTTTGGAAAGCAGGTGAATATACATGATACATCTAGACAAGCCAGATTATTTACAAACAGGCACTAAACGGCAAAAGCAAGCATTTATTGTGTTACAGGAGCTTGATTTGTTTAAACAGCTGTCTTCCTACGATCCGGTACTGGCAGGGACGATTCCACTTGGAATTGAGATAGCGACAAGTGATCTCGACATTATTTGTCAGGTGGATGATTCCGATCTGGATCTGTTTACACAGCAGGCTGTAAAGGCGTATGGAGATTGTGCAAATTTTCAACTGGAGTTTGTAGATGAACTACGAGGAGGAAGAGCCATCGTTCTATCGTTCTCTTATCAAGAGTGGCCCATTGAAATTTTTGGTCAATCGATACCTGTACGACAACAGAATGCATATCGACATATGATTGTTGAAGAACGGCTGCTGCATTTGGCAAAGGACTCGGCACGTGCTGATATTCAATTTTTGAAGGAACAGGGATATAAGACGGAGCCTGCTTTTGTTCACTATTTTCAACTGGGTGGGGATGAACCCTATGAGCGTATGCTAGAGCTTTACGACTGCACAGACAGCCAACTGCTTAAGCTCATACACCCATCAAAAAGAACCGAGGGCAGTTACTAATTAGATGCTGCATTTTTTCGGGTCAGAAACTTTTTTTTGACTTAATCGTCTAAAAAGGTGGAGAGAGGAAAGAAATCTGGAGGTAATATATGGCTCAAGCCAAGAAGAAAAAAAAGAAAAAACAAGTAAATAAATGGATATTGCTTATTATTGGATTTGCTGTCTTTTTAATTTTATCCGTCATCGGAGGTTACTTCGCTCTCTTATATGCGGGCGGTAAAATGGTGGAGATGGATGAAAATAAATTAAGAGACATTAAACTGGAAGCAACCAAAATAATGGATGTGAACGGTAAAGAGCTATCCAAATTATATGTCCTAGAGGATCGTGAATACGTCACAATCGACAAAGTGCCTAAAAAGTTGGTGCAAGCATTTGTGGCTGTAGAAGATAAACGCTTTTTTGAGCACAATGGTGTAGATATGATCCGGATCGGTGGAGCGATTTGGAAGGATATTCGAGCAGGTAGCGCAGTTGAAGGAGCAAGTACAATAACCCAACAGCTAGCGAAAAATGTGTTTCTCTCTCATGAAAAAACGTTCTGGCGAAAAACGAAAGAGGTTAGTATTGCCATTAACCTAGAGAACAGATTCACGAAAGATCAGATTATGGAGATGTATCTAAATAAAATTTATTTAGGTCATGGTGCTTATGGAATTAAGGCTGCGGCTAATTATTATTTCGGTAAAGAAAAGGCAGAACACCTGGATACTTTAACGACTTCTGAAATTGCTCAGTTAGCGGCGATTCCAAAGGGACCGTCCATTTATTCTCCATTTAACAATCCGGCTAAATCGAAAGAACGCCGTGATACGATCATTCGTTTAATGGCCGAACAAGGAATCATTACGGTGCAGGAAAAAGAGGCTGCTCAACAAGAACCGCTTCCTACTAAAAAAGTCACCGAGGGCAATTCATATCAGGCATTCCTTGATTACGTAGTTGATGAGGCCGAAGAACGCTATGGCATTGCTGAAAATGAGCTATATAGCGGAGGATATCAAATCTATACGACGCTAAATACCGATGTACAGGATGCAATGGTGAAGAATTTTGCTAATGCTAAGAATTTCCCGAAGGATGGAAGCACCAATCAGGTCGATGCCGGAATGGTAGTTCTCGATGCTAAAACCGGTGGTATTGCCGGCATTGTAGGTGGCCGGAACTATGTGCACAAGGGCTGGAATAATGCGCTGAGTCTGCATCAGCCGGGTTCATCCTTTAAACCATTAGCTGTTTTTGCACCAGCGTTAGATACGGGGAAATGGCATGCAGGCTCTCAGTTAAGTAACAAACGTCAAAGCTTTAATGGCTATGAGCCAAGGAACTGGAATAACCAATACAGCGAATCCATACGTATGGATAAAGCTGTTCAGATGTCACTCAATGTTCCTACGGTCTGGTTGTTAAATGAAATTGGAATTGATAATTCCTTGAAGTACATCAAGGATTTTGGTATTTCGCTTGATCCGACCGATCGTAATTTATCCATTGCATTGGGTGGTTTGCATAAAGGAACATCACCACTGCGAATGGCACAAGCGTATACAGCATTTACAAATGGCGGTGTAGTAAAAGAAGCACATGCTATTGATAAAATTAAAGACCTCAGAACAGGGAAAGAAGAGATTAGACCTGTAAAAGAAACACAAGTTATTTCACCTAATGCCGCTTGGGAAATGCACGAATTGCTGCGTAATGCTGTTCAAAGCGGTACGGGTACCAGTGCGAAAATGAAAAATTGGCCTGTAGCAGGTAAAACGGGGACCACGCAATCAGCCCTAAGCTCCAAGGCAAACAAGGATGCTTGGTTTGTTGGATATAACCCTAGGTATATCGGCTCCATCTGGATGGGCTTTCCAAAAGAGGATAAGGGCCACATTATGTATGATGGCAGCAGCAAGACGGCGCGTATGTTTAGCATCGTAATGCAGGAAGCGTTAAAGAATGAAAAACCACTGGATTTTGAACGACCAAATGGAGTAAGCGAACGTCACGAGGTAGAAGAGAATCAGGAAGTAGCAACCACACCACCTGCTCTGTCTGTTCGACTTACCATTGAAGGCTCTCAGCCAGTAGCCTTATTAATGTGGGATGATGCTAACGAAAAAACGACGGGTTATGATGTAATGCGTTATTTGAATAATCCTGAGTCGGCCGAAAAGATATCATCCAAGCAAAGTGGTAAAACCTTTGTTGATCAGGTTAAGGAAGGCGTCTTATACAAATACTTTGTTGTACCTTATGATGAAAATGGTAACCCTGGAAGCCCATCTAATATTGGAGAAGTAAATACCAAACAATTAGAAGAGCTTCTGCAAAATGGTGAAAATCAGCATGAGGAGAACAATAGCGGAGATAACCAAAACTCAACCGAGGGTGATCAATCTCCGAATAACGGTTCAAATGGACCTTCTGAGCAAGAAGGCCATGGCAACACTGATAACAGTGGCAATAGCAATTCAAGCGGCAATAACGGAGGAAATAATCAGGACAACGGACAAGGGCATGGACAGGTAAATGGCTCTTCAGGCAACGGTGCTGATCCCAATGCCAGTCAAAGACCAGCCGACATCCCAGACCCTAATCAATCAACTGATCCCTCCCAGTAAGGAACAGGTAATTAACAGAGACTATAGTAAGATGAATGATAGAAACTAACGAACAAAGATTGAAAAAGGCAACCGTAGCATAGGACGGTTGCCTTTCTTCATAAGCAAGGTATCCTATTCCATTTCATATAGTTAGATTGACAAGATTATGACTATTTTCACAGACTGCAGTGCGTGTTAGAATGGTGATATAAGTTTTGTTGATAACTCGGAATGACTTGGAATGGTTCATACAACGAAACTGTAAATGAAAAACTGGAGGGATTCATGTGTCTACCTTTTCTCAAAAGGATTTGCAATCTTACTTCCAGGAAAAACTGGAACACGCGAAAGTTCACTTTGAACGGGCTCTTGACTGTAAACATACAGAGTTTGATGATTTATATCCATATATGAATGAACAGCCGCAATTTTTCTGGTATAAGCGATATGTAGCTTGGTCAGAGCTACTCACGGTAGTGAAGATGGCGGAGGAGCTTCATGTAGAATGGAAAACCTGTTTTTCTGCCAATCAGATCGAGTTTATTGAAGGGCGTGTCCTTCAAGGCAAAGTATTGGATCATTGGCATCCCGAAGAGGAAAGAGAAGTTGAAGAGGTAAGCCAGCTAGAAGAATAGCTGATACAGCTTTACAGAAGGATATATAAAACGCGTAGCAATGATGTTGCGCGTTTTTTTATTTTTGTAAGACTGTACCTATATAGAAAAAAGAGCCCCCAACAAGTGGAGGCTAATGACCAGTTTTTTAAAAAGAGGGTAAAAAAGAGAGAATTTTTACAGCAAGTAATTATCCGAAAATTACTGTGCTTTTAAAAACTTCACCTTTTGTTGCAGATTGGATACCAGTTGCTGGTGTTGTAGTATCTGTTACTTGAATAGGAGCAGATACTGGAGTAAAGATAGAGAAATTTACTACTTCACCTTTTGTAGTGTCACTAGTAAATTCAGTTGGTACAACAACAGATGCAGGTGCAACTGTTTGTGGTGCTACCTGAACGTTAAAGAATGTTTGTGGTGCCATTGTTTCGTTTTTTGTTGCGTTCTCCTCAGCAGCAAATGCAGAAGACGCAGAGAATACACAGGCTAGTACAGTCATGCCTAAAATTAATTGTTTTTTCATAGAGTCCACCTATCCTTCCAAAAGTACATATATTTTTTGTATTGACCAGTCAGCACAAAAGTCCTTCAGCAATTATTATTTTACTCCTTTTATTTGATTTGTAAAGTAGTTATCTGCTGAAAAAGTGCTGTTCAATAAATTTTAAAATTTTGTAAAATATACAATCCATCATATATTATAAGTAAGTAATGGGAAATATATACTGGTTAAAACTAGTTAACACATAAATACTTGGATTTTTATTGTTTACTTAGGAAATTTTACACTAATTTTGAGAAAATGAAACAGCTTGAGTGCAAGAAAGTGCAAGTAACTATTCCCAATTTGTTAGTTGTTTTATTTTTCAGATAAATAGGATCGTTATATCTTTATATTTGAAATATTTTTGACATTATGGTGATCATATACAAAAAAAGCAACCATTCCAAAAGAATGATTGCTTCGCTTATGACTTTATTCGGTAAATAAGAATGATAAGTAGAAGTTAGTCTATTCAGCTTTAGATGATTAATTTGTGGGTGCTATTGGCTTACAAAGAGCCTCTGCGCGGAAGATGCATTGTCCGCGATTGGAAAAGCGTTCTTCATACTCAGTCATCACATTCGTTGCAGCCTGTTCGGATGAATGAAGATCAAATGTGATATGGCGTAATTGAAACAGTTCGTTAGCGAATTGATTGAGAGAGAATTCAAACAGATGTTGATTATCTGTTTTTAAATGAATTTCTCCATCTTGTTTCAGCACAGCTCGATATTGACGCAAAAAGGAGAAATGCGTCAGACGGCGTTTGCTGTGACGTTTTTTCGGCCAAGGATCACTAAAGTTTAAGTAAATCCGATCTAATTCCTCTTGCTCAAACAGTTCTGTAATTTTGAAAGCATCAAATTGAACCAATTTTAAATTAGGAATTTCCTTTTGTTCCGTACGTTGGGCTGTGCGATACAGCACTTCTGCTTTTAACTCGATTGCGATAAAGTTGATTGAGGGAAAGCGAGCTGCCAATGTATTAATAAAACGTCCTTTACCACTGCCAATCTCAACATGAATCGGATTGTTATTGCCAAAGCAGTCTGACCATTTTCCCTTATATTGACTAGGATTATCTACATAGGTTGGAAATTGGCGCAGCATATCTTCTGCACCAGGGATATTGCGTAAACGCATAAAAACCTCCTTGCGAGCATTTGCAATTCATCGGGTCTAACTCTTCTACTTTATTATGCATGGACGTTGGTTTCAAGTTAATTTTGTTGCCATTCTTTTTGTTCCAGATGAAAAAGACTCCCTTTTCATAGGGGAGTCCGGATATCAACGTTAGATTTTTAATACGCCGCCAGTTGATGCATTGGTGACTAGCTTAGAATAACGAGCAAGATAGCCCGTTTTTACTTTTGGTTCGAATCCTGCCCAGCTTTCTTTGCGTTGTGCCATTTCCTCGTCAGAAATTTCTAGCTGTATGGTACGTGCTTCCATATCTATGCTGATGATATCCCCATCATGGATAAATGCAATCGGTCCGGCTTCGGCTGCTTCGGGGGAAACGTGACCAATGCTAATTCCTCGGGAAGCGCCGGAGAAACGTCCGTCTGTTACGAGAGCTACCTTAGTACCAAGCCCCATCCCGACAATCTGAGAAGTGGGTGCAAGCATCTCCGGCATACCTGGTCCGCCTTTTGGTCCTTCATAACGAATAACCACAACATGTCCTTCTTTAATTTTTCCGTTTGCGATGCCTTCTAAAGCTTCCTCTTGAGAGTCGAAGCAAATAGCTGGCCCTACATGTTTTTTAATGGAAGGGTCCACGGCTCCTGTTTTAATGATGGAGCCTTCTGGAGCTATATTTCCAAACAGAACAGCAAGTCCCCCGCGTTCACTGTAAGGTTTATCAAGAGGATGTATCACAGCTTCATCTAAAATCGTTGCTTCAGCTGCATTCTCACGCAGTGTCTTACCAGTTACAGTAATGCGATCAGGATGCAGGATTCCTTCACGTTTCATTAGCTCCCGTAAAATGGCCGATACGCCGCCAGCATTGTGGCAATCCTCGATATGATAATCGGAGGCAGGAGCTAACTTGCATAGGTGTGGTGCGCGTTCAGCTACCTGATTGATTCTTTCCATCGGATATTCAAAGCCGGCTTCATGGGCGAGCGCTAATGTATGCAGAACAGTATTTGTAGACCCGCCCATCGCCATATCCAAAGCAAAGGCATCATCTAGTGCATCCTTTGTAACAATATCGCGCATTTTGATATCATGTTTAATTAAGTGCATTAGGGCACTTGCAGTAGATTTAACAAGTTCACGACGTTCAGGAGAGGTAGCCAAAATTGTGCCGTTTCCTGGGAGGGCAATTCCCAATGCTTCAGCCAAGCAGTTCATTGAATTAGCTGTAAACATGCCTGAACAGGAACCGCAGCTTGGACAGCCATATTGTTCTAATTCCAACAGCTTATCATCATCAATCAGGCCTGCTTGATGGGCTCCTACGCCTTCAAAAACGGAAGAGAGGGAGATTGAGCGTCCATCGCTAGTTTTCCCCGCTTTCATTGGACCACCTGTGACAAAAATGGTGGGAATATTAACACGTAAAGCTCCCATAATCATGCCTGGTGTAATTTTGTCACAATTCGGAATACAGATGAGACCATCAAACCAATGAGCCGAAACCACTGTTTCTAAACTATCAGCAATCAATTCTCGGCTTGGCAAAGAATACCTCATCCCGATATGTCCCATGGCAATTCCGTCATCTACTCCAATTGTGTTAAACTCAAAAGGAACACCGCCTGCTTCACGAACGGCTTCTTTTACTATCTTGCCAAACTCTTGCAAATGGACGTGGCCAGGAATAATATCTATATAAGAGTTGCAGATGGCAATAAACGGTTTATCGAAATCCTCGTCCCGTACACCTGCCGCTCGTAGTAAACTCCGATGAGGAGCCCGGTCAAAGCCTTTTTTGATCATATCGCTTCTTTGTCTCATGTCGCCTATCCTCCAGTATGGTTCAGATATCGTAAGAGTTATTTCATTGGGAATGAAGCCGTACGACAACACCCTATCCAAGTATTTTCACTATTGTAGCACTACACGAAAGCATGAAACAAGCAAAATGATCTGAACATTTGTTCATTTCGGACAAGAAAAAATTGACAAAGAGTGAAATTGACTCAGCCTGCTGCTCGTATATTTAAGAGGAGGGATCTTTATAATGAAGAAGTTACCAAAAATAGTTAGAGAGTGGCTACCCATAATAGCTATTGCTCTTGTGCTGAGCTTTACAATTCGTACGTTTGTGGTTCAAGCTGTTTATGTTCCATCTACGTCTATGGTTCCTACCCTGCAAGTGAATGATCGTCTTTTCATTGAGAAAATATCCAATCCAGAAAACTTTCAATATGGTGATATTGTTGTGTTTTCCCCACCAATTCAGGGAAATAAGGACTTGTTTATTAAACGCTTGGTTGGAAAAGGAGGAGATACCATCGAGATAAAACAAGGTTTCTTGTATCGCAACGGTGTAAAGATAGAGGAACCATACTTAAAAGAAGCGATGAATTATGATTTCGCTCCTGTCCATGTACCCCCAGACCACTACTTTTTTTTGGGAGATAATCGGAACGGTAGTTTTGATTCACATTTATGGCCAACACCATTTGTTGAAAAAAAAGCAGTGGTAGGTAAAGGTATCTTTTTATACTATCCGTTTAATCATATGCGAATCATGTAAAAAAACATGTGAAACAGAAGAGAAAGCTCGTGAAACAGCAGCTGGTTTCGCGGGCTTTTATTTTGATTGTTTTAGTATAATTATTCATCATTTTGTATAATATATTCAGTTTAATTTTATTTGATGTCTGCATAAACATTGTAATAGCCCAATACATAAACGCTTTTGCGTATGAAAGCAATGAATAAACGCGTAATTTTTAAAAAATTCAGATATACTAAAAACAGTGTTTCCAGGTGATACAATAACAACGAAACAAATCTGATTGTAACAAGTTCTACATATTTGATGGAAGGAAGGGGATCAGATTGGGTACTCAAGGTAAAAAAGCTAATCGGATCGTCTATTTGATTCCCCTGTTAGCAACTTTGTTATGGGGAAGTAATTTCTTGATTGGCAAAAATATTTTACATCATGTCCCGCCATTTACTCTTAGTTTTTTACGTTGGTCTTTTGCTCTTATCGTACTATTACCTTTTACATGGAAGTTATTGCGTGAAAATTGGCAATTTTATCTGAAGTTTTGGAAAGAAGTAGTAGTGATGGGCTTCTTGGGAATTGCTTTATTTACGGGATTGGTATATTGGGGGATGGAGCATACCAACACGGTCAATGCATCTTTACTTTCATCCTTATCGCCAATCTTTATCACTGTCGTTGCTTACTTTATGCTGCATGAGAGAATTACTAGCAACCAAGTAATTGGTATTCTTTTATCGTTGCTGGGAGTTTTGTGGATCGTCAGCAAAGGACACATTGGAACCTTTGCTGAAATTCGATTAAATAATGGCGATATCGTATTGATTTTAAGTAATGTTCTGATGGCCATTTATTCGGTTATGCTTCGTAAAACAGCAGACAAGCTACCGGGGTTGATCGGCTTTACTTTGGTTGTCTTTGCAGGTGTAATTACTACAGTGCCGTTGATGATGCTGGAGCTAAGCTATCGCCCTGTTCAGTTATTCCTCTGGGAAAATCTATGGTCAATTGCTTACTTAGGTATCTTCTCGTCGGTAATTGCTTTCTTTTGCTGGACGAAGTCAGTCCACTTTTTAGGACCAACAAAAGCTTCACCGTTTATGAATGTAGTGCCGGTTTTTGCTACCTTATTTGCTGTATTGTTTTTAAGAGAGGAATTGCTCTTGTCTCAAATAGTAGGCGGGGTGCTTGTGCTATTGGGTGTCTATTGGTCCTCGCGTCCAAAAAAAAGTCTTGCCTCGATTTCAAGCACGAATCCGCAGGTGCAGGAGTTAAAATTATAACCTTGTATGAATAAAGGAATTAAATTACAAACTATACTCTAGCTATCTCAGATAGGCGGTCTTGATCCGAGGCATTTTCGGAACAGAGATTGCCTGTTTTTCTATTCAGGGATAGGAATACCACATTTGGATATGCCTGCTTTTGTTTCTACTGCTTTTTTTGTATGATCGTAGAAGGTCATTGCCTATACCAATATGTCAGGATAGTAAAGGGGGCTTTATTAGATGCAGGAGGAGTGGCAACAAATTATGACGGAGGGCACCGATGAAGAACGTGAAATTCTTCGTTTAGCCCTACAAGCAATTAAGCAGAAGCGTGAGCGAAATAGTGCCTATCTATCTGGTTTCTTAGGATTACAAGGAGCCTTTATTGATGAAAGAACCTATCAATTTGAAGTTCCGATCACTCCATATATGCATAACTCCCTCAAGATTGTGCATGGTGGTGTTACGGCCACATTAATCGATAATACGATGGGGTCTTTGATCAATAAGGTAATGGCTGAAGAGGGAAAGGCTGCTGTTACGAGCGATTTGCAAATACGTTATCTACGTCCTGGTAAAGGTCAGAAGCTAAAGTCAGTTGCTAAATTGATTCATCGAGGTGGACTAATGGCCGTAATGGAGGGGGCTGTCTATGACGATCAGGATCGGCTAATTGCACATGGGACTGGAACCTTTGTCATCATTGACCGAGGAAGAATCTAGCTTATCCAAATAGAAAGTCTTGAATAAAGATATAGATTTGAAGATGAACAGATACAGAGTGAGGAGAATTAGCCATGCTAGAAATTGCAAAAGAGGCAGCACTTACAGCGGGAGCTTATTTAAAGCAACGTTTTTCACAACAATTGTTCCCTGAATTGGAATCGCACAATGATGTCAAGCTAGTAGAAGATAGAGAGAGTGAAAGCCGCATTATTGAAGTAATTCACCGCCACTTTCCCGATCATTCTATTTACTCTGAAGAAATCGGTATGATTAGTCGAGGTGACGAGTACTTATGGGTGATTGATCCAATGGACGGAACCAATAATTTCTTTGTGGGACATCCTTATTTCTCTGTTTCGATTGCGCTAGAGCACCGTGGAGAGCTGCTAGTAGGAGTGGTATACAATCCGGTAGCCGACCAATTATTTTGGGCAGAGAAGGGCAAAGGAGCCTATTTAAATGGCACCCCTATGCGTGTCAGTAATAAAAATGCACTCGCCCGTGCGACAGGTTCTTACGTGCGAGGCAGAGAGGCATTGACAAAAGAGCAAGAAATAGAGACCACTAGAGATTTGTTCCTACACACGAAACGTTTAATGAGAAATTATTCTCCTGCGCTAGATTTTTGTTTGCTGGCAAATGGCTGGCTTGATTACATTGTAATGGAAAAAACCAACATGATGGATGTGGCGGCTGGCGTCTTAATTGCACAAGAGGCAGGGGCGAAAATGACTGGTTGGTGTGCAGAAGCATTTACATATGAAGCTTATCATCCCGAATTACTGGTTAGCATGATTGTGAGTGGGGGAGCGCTGCAAGATGAGCTATGCAATATGATGCGAGATTATTGTTAGCTGTTTTTTTTCTTGAAAAGATTGCCAAAACCCCTAATTTCTGATTACAATACGGAAGGAATTCTTCCACAAATTAAGGGGGAGAGCTATGCCAAGATATAAGCGTGTACTGGTCAAATTAAGTGGTGGTGCTGTAGCTGGAGACAAAGGATTTGGTTTTGATCCAGATAGGCTGACACACATTGCGGATGAAGTAGAGGCATTGTTACGGTTAGGCGTGGAGGTAGCTATCGTCATTGGTGGAGGCAATATTTTTAGAGGGAATATGGCCAATGAATGGGGGATTGGCCGTGTGGAAGCGGATAATATCGGAACGATGGCAACTGTTATTAACAGTCTTATGCTCAGAGGTGTGTTGAACAACAGAACGGATCATGAGGTACGCGTGATGACTGCTAATCCAATTAATTCAGTTGCCGAGCCATATATTCGTCTGCGAGCGTTGCATCATTTAGAGAAAGGACATGTCATTATCTTTGCTGGCGGAAATGGTCAGCCTTATGTTACAACAGATTATCCTGCCGTACAGCGTGCTTTAGAAATGGAAGCTGATGCTATCCTTGTTGCCAAGCATGGGGTAGATGGTGTACTCAATGGAGACCCGCGCATTTTGGCAAAAACAAAGCTGTATGAATCGCTTTCCTATGATGATGTGATTCGTCAGGGATTGAAGGTAATGGATCAATCTGCCATCATTTTGGCGCGTGATTATACTCTGCCTATCCATGTTTTTAATTTTGATAAGAAGCATGTCATGAAGCGGATTTGTGAAGGTGAGAATCTAGGAACACTGGTTTCGGATCAGGTTGGTACTGTACTTTCATCTCATTAAAAAGGAAAGACGGGCTTTTTGCCGAATCTTTCTTTATAAAGGAAAGAAGAACCTCCTGTACATAGCGGGAGGTTTTCCTACACTCACTTATAATGAATCGGTTATTTATTATAAGTAAGAAAACTTTGAATCATCTGCAAAAAATACAGCGCTTACAACCAGAAAAGGTAGAGGGGAGAATAACATGAATTTGAATCAAACAGGAGTACGAATTGAACAGCAGCTCCAATTTTTAAGAGAAATTGATCAAATGAAGCATATCTACCGACAGACCTTACTTTTGAATGGCTCTAGGCGTGAAAATGATGCTGAGCATTCATGGCATGTAGCGATGTTAGCAACGGTTTTGCAAGAGCATGCTAGTGGTACAGAGGTAGATTTGCTACGAGTGATAAAAATGCTGTTATTGCATGATATTGTAGAGATTGATGCGGGAGATACATATGTGTACGATGATCGGGGGTATCTTGACAAAGAGGCACGAGAGAGGGCTGCTGCTGATCGAATCTATGCCTTATTACCTAACGATCAGGAGGTAGAGTTTAAGGGCTTATGGGAAGAATTTGAACAAAGGATTACTCCGGAGGCCCGATTTGCTGTTGCTCTCGATCGGTTTCAACCCTTGTTGTTTAATTATTACACGGAAGGGGCCACCTGGAAAACCAATCATATTACAAGGGATCAGGTGATTAAGCGAGTGAAGCAACCAATTCAGGAGGGGTCTGAATCACTTTGGACATATGCTGAAGAGCTGATTAACAGTGCGGTAGAAAAGGGGTATCTACTAGCGTAATAGATCAAGAAAGACCGTAGAGGAATCGCTCTACGGTCTTTTCTTACATCAGATGCTTATTTTGTTTTTGTTTCAGGAGCTTTTGGTTTTGCCTCAGGAGCTTTTGGTTTAGCTTCAGCAGCTTTGTCTTTTGCTTCAGCCGCTTTTTCTTTTGCTTCCAGGGCTTCCATTTCAGCTTCAAATGCTTTCATTTCTTCTTGTTGTGCTTGTACTTCTTTAATGAGCTTATGGAAGAAGCCTTTTTCATCAAAGTTTTTGATGGCTTCTTTATCTTTAGCTAGATCAGCGAAATTAACCACGTCGTTTTTGCTAGGAACTACGAATGGTGTTGCTTTGCCAAAGTTCCATTGGTAGCTATCGCCAATGAAGCCAAATGTAATTGGAGTTGCATCTTTCGCTGTAGCATTTGGATCTTTCATAGTAACATCAATTGTTACAGTAGAACGTACTGGCAATTTATCCTTATCGATCCAGTAGTCTAATTTCAGCTTCAGGTTTTGTAGACCGCCTTCTGTTTTAGCTAGCTCTACTAGTTTTTCAGGGCTGTTTTCTTTTTCAAAATCAGCAATGCCTACTTTTGCAGCAGCGATCATTAAGTCCACTTGATCAGTGGCATTTTTACGATACTCTTCGTCTTTTAGAAGAGTTTTCTTCGCTTCAATAGCTTTATCTGAGAACTTGGTAGCCATTGTGGTCAAATCAATAGCAAAAGAGCGAACCTCTGGATTAACTGTTGCATCTTTTGCAATGTAGTAAGCAAGTTCAATCAGGTTTTTCGTATCTAGCTCAATGATCAGGTGGGTTGCTTTTAATTCCTCACCGTTTGGTAATTTAACTGTTTCTTCGCCTTTGTTTTGTACAGAGGAGCCTTTAAAGTCGAAGCCCTTGATATATCTGTTAGCGAATTTCATTGAAAGGTTGTTTACATCTTCGCTGAATTTTTTCACAAGCTCCGGATCTACGTTATTTGTTTCAGCTAATTGCATATCTTGTGCATATTTCAAATATTTCTTATCGATAGGGGATTTCACATAGATATCTTGTTTATCTACGATCATTTCAATCGATGCTTTGTCTTTACCTTCCCATACTTTGTGGTCGCGTAAAGCTTTATCGTTGTTTAGAGACATTGTTAGTTTAGAACTTGCAGTGTCGCCTTTCACGCCTTCAAACGAAATGCCTTCTTTTATGCTTTCTAGAATTCCTACTTGTTCGTCTGTTAACGCCTTTTGTTTTTTCAAAACTTCATCAAAATTCCCAGTTAGTTTAAAGGAACCAGCAAGATTGTAGCTTCCTTTTTCCATACTATTTACGGTTGCATCTCGAAGTAGTGTCCCATCGGTTGAGCATCCTGTCATTACTAAAACAGATGATGCCAATACAGCAGCCCCTACAGTTGTTTTTTTCATCAAAAAAGCACCTCTTTTCAAATTGGGTAGTCATGGATGAATATTCTAGGTTGTAAAATAATTTCCTTCAAAAGGTTATACGCATGAGAATGCAGATGGTTTCGAATTTTGTTCAAAAAATTGAATTGACGCCTCTGTTTGCACTTTTCGTGATAAAATGGATGACGTACCCTTCTGTGCAACAATAGGAAGCAGAAGGACGAGGAGTAAAAGTAAATTCCTCAATATCGCTTCTCTGAAGTTTATCGGGAAAAGCAGCCAGTGACACAGTGAAAAAGACAGAAAAGCCAGCTTTTCTAAATTAACAGAGGAAGAGAGGACTAGTAGAGATGGCTAGTTTGTTTGAACGTCTAAAGAAATTTTGGCAAGAAATGATGGAAGTAGAGGTAGAAGTACATGAGCAGGATGATAATCGGGAAGCTAAACACGTTCCTATAGATGAAGAGCAACCGATAGAATTTGTTAGCCGTCAACCGAGGCAGACTTCTTCTACGAGGGCACGCACCAAAAATATTTACCCACGGAATCATAACGAGCAGGAGTTAAACGAGTTCATGGAAAGAACGCGTCCCCGATTCTTCCGATTTCCTGTAGTGCCGGACAGTGAGTTTGAAAAGCAGAGGAAAACGAAAAGGCGTTTAACTGATATTGCTTCCGATAAGATACCATCCCAGTATCAGCGCAATCAGAGTCAAAGTGAGCAGGGGCTGTGGGATTCCAGAGAAAGCAGGAACAATACAGATTATGCTTTTACACAACAGGAACGAATTGCGTCGGAATCAGAAGGCCGGCAGAGATGGAAAGCGGGTTCTTTAGAACAGCCTGTGACAGATAGCTACGCTCAACGAGGACAAAAGGAATCCGATTCACGCTACAGTAGACATTCCTCTCATGCTGCTTATCAGGAAGAGCATATGCCTAGCTCAACCTCAGGGGATAGTTACAATCAATCTGAGCCGAACAGCTTTAAAAAGCCTTTTGCACCTACAGAGCTGTTCTCACCGATCTATGGGAAAATTAAAGAAGGGGATAACACGGTTAAAAAGGAACAGATTCGACAAGCCCGAATTAACGAGGACGGGCAGATTGTGATTGTAACGGTGGATGAACCGGTTCGGGAAGCAGAACATGAGGAGCATGAAAAGCCAGAAGTCGATTCTTTAAGAGAACAGGCTGCTGCTTTGGCAGCTCAACGATTGCAAGCAGCAAGGCAAGGTAAAACGTCTGAGCTAAGCGTACAAGAGAAAGTATATCGTACAGAACTGGAAGCAGCAGAAATTAGTAAACCTGAGGCAGTTTTTGAGCAAGCAGAACCAGAAGTGTCAGAGGCTGTTGAACCAGAGATATTGGAACAAGCAGAACCAGAAGTGCCAGAAGCCGTTAAGCCAGAGGCAGTTTTTGAGCAAGCAGAACCGGTAATGTCAGAGGCTGTTGAACCAGAGATATTGGAACAAGCAGAACCGGAACTGTCAGAGGCTGTTGAACCAGAGACAGTGGAACAAGCAGAACCAGAAGTGCCAGAAGCCGTTAAGCCAGAGGCAGTTTTTGAGCAAGCAGAACCGGAAATGTCAGAGGCTGTTGAACCAGAGATATTGGAACAAGCAGAACCAGAAGTGTCAGAGGCTGTTGAACCAGAGACAGTGGAACAAGCTGAATCAGAAGTACCAGAGGCAGTTAAACCAGAAATAGCGGCCTATGAGCAGCCGGATACGCCAGCAGTTTCTAGCGGGCTAGTAGATTTTGAGCAACAGGAGCTAAAAAATATTGTTTCCGTTCGAAATGAAACGAGTGGGGAAGTCCATGCCGGGGATATAGTGCTCAAACAGGAGCATGTACACAACCTTTCCATCTCGGATGAGGAGAAAACGGTAGAGGAAAAGCAACCAGTCTTACCTATTCCCTTTTCCTATGTAGCAGCAAAAGAGGATAGTACCATTGATGAGGCCCATATAGACCGAGTAGAACAGGTACAAACAGTGGAGGAGCCGAAGACAACAGCGATATCTTCTGTTCAACCAGAAGAGCCTGTTTTTCCAGCAGCGCAACCAACAGAGTCCGAGCTAGTAGGAGAAGCATCCCTACAGATATCGCCTAATGCTTCTCAAAATCATTCGGAAAAGCTGACATCTAGAGAAGATTTACCCGAAGAACCACCAATGTATGAATTTCCGTCGACCTCGCTATTAACTCCTACTGAGGCTTTAACCGAGGATGATTACGAACATACATTGGAGCAAAAGAATCTACTAGAGGAAACGCTAAGTAACTTCAACGTAAATGCAAATATAGTGAATATAGTCAAAGGTCCGTCAGTAACACGCTTTGAGTTACAACCGGCACCTGGGGTTAAAGTCAATAAAATTACTGGTCTTTCGGATGATATTAAATTAAATTTGGCTGCTAAGGATATTCGGATTGAAGCTCCTATTCCTGGACGAAATGCGGTCGGCATAGAGGTTCCAAATAACAAAAGCGAGCCGGTCTTTATCCGCCGTATACTGGATTCAGAGAAATTCAAGAACCATCCTTCACCTCTTGCTATAGCGCTTGGAATGGATATTGGTGGAGAGCCGATCGTAGCTGATATTAAAAAAATGCCACACGGTTTGGTGGCAGGGGCTACTGGATCAGGGAAAAGTGTTTGTATCAATTCGATTATTATTAGTTTGCTATTTAAGTCCACACCAGAACAAGTACGATTGTTGCTGATTGACCCGAAAATGGTGGAATTGGCCCCCTATAATAATCTACCGCATTTGGTTACTCCTGTTGTTACAGATGCTAAACAAGCAACAGCGTCTCTTAAATGGGCTGTAGAAGAGATGGAAAAACGGTATGCTCTGTTTGTTGAGGCTGGTGTTCGGGATATTGAACGCTACAACCAAACGACAGATGATGAATTACCGTATATTGTCATTATTATAGATGAGCTAGCCGATTTGATGATGGTCTCTCCGCAGGACGTTGAGGACTGTATCATCCGTATTGCTCAAAAGGCGCGAGCTTGCGGTATTCATTTATTGCTTGCTACGCAGCGACCATCTGTAGATATCATCACTGGGAATATCAAGGCTAACGTTCCTACACGTCTTGCGTTTGCTGTGTTCTCGCAAATTGATTCCCGGACGATTTTGGATCAAAGTGGAGCAGAAAGATTACTTGGAAGAGGGGACATGCTCTTTTTAGAAAGCGGAGCGGCTCCGATTCGTTTACAAGGAAATTATGTCAATGATGACGAAATTGATGCAGTGACATCTGTAATCAAGAAACAACGCAAGCCAGAATATATTTTTACTAGGGAAGAATTAGAGGCTCAGGTCTCATCCATTGAGATGGGAGATGACCCACTATTCCATGAAGCACTTGTTTTTGTAGCCGAACAAGGGCAGGCATCGGCATCAAGCTTACAGCGCAGATTCCGTATCGGATACAATCGTGCCGCCCGTTTAATTGAAATGATGGAGGCTAGCGGTTACGTTGCAGGACAAAATGGAGGGAAGCCCCGTACAGTGCTAATTACGGCAGAGGATGCCCAAGCGTTAGGGGAAGGAAGTAATTTATTTTAGTGGTTCATAAAAAAAGCGGCCAACTATTAGGAGGTTGTGAAATGGAAGTGAATCATGATCAAAAGTCGTACCAGCTTGTTAACGACCAACTGGCGCTATTTAATGAAGAGTACTATCTTTCTGTATGGCGTATCTCGATTCCTACAACTCAAGACGTGACAACCGCTGAACGATTTAACACACTGTTTGCTTTTGAAGATCTTGATATCGAGCTTTCGGTAGATGTATCGGAGGAAGCGAAGGGAATCTGGTACTATCAACTGCTGGTGCCGGCCATGCTGACAACTCCCGATGCCGCTATGAGACGCATGGAAAAAGGAACAAAAGCTCTATCTGAATATCTAACGCAGCACAACATGCTAACTGAGTATGAGGTTTTACAAAGACAGCAAATATTTCATTACCTCAAACGCTACAATCCAGGTGTAACCATCGAGGTACAGTAAACAAGAGAATGCTTCAAAGGTATCCAACAGTGATCTGCTTCCAAGGAAGGGATCACTGTTTTTTTGGAAGGGAAAAATAGTTACAGCGGCCAATAAATCAGTTATACTTAATAAAAATAGAACATGGTTTCACTAGGTGGAACGACCGTGAGAAGGAAGGGAATAGTCATGGAAGAACCCAAGACAACCGTTCGTAGCGTAGAAAGGGCTTTAGATGTCCTTCTTTGTTTTACGGATGCAACGGAATTAGGATTAAGTGAAATCGCTGCTCGGATTGGTTTGCATAAAAGTACTGTACATCGGTTGTTGGCCGCACTTGAAAGCAAGGGATTTTTACAACGCAACGTTCAAACTGAAAAGTACCGTTTGGGATTTCGCGTGTGGGAGTTATCAGCTAATTTGACCCGGGAGGATGATCCGGCCGTCATTTTATTGCCAGAGATGGAAAAATTGCGCGACCTATTAGGAGAAACGGTGAGCCTGTATGTCATAGACGGGCTTGAGCGCATTCGCATTCAGGCAGTGCAAAGCAATCAACCGATTAGAAGAGTGGCTCCCGTGGGGGCTAAAATGTCATTGGCGGTAGGAGCTTCCAGTAAGGTACTGGTGGCTTTTGCAGATCAAAGGCTGCTGCAAGAACTATTGACGTCTCCGAATTGGCCTGATTCGGTAGAGAAGCATCAATATCAAGAACAGCTAAAACAGATTAAGCAAGTCGGATTTGCCACCAGTAGTGAAGAACGGGAGGTAGGAGCGGCAGCGGTGTCTGCCCCCATTTATGACAAACAGGGAAAGGTATTTGCTGCTCTATCTGTTTCTGGCCCATCAAGCCGATTAACGGAAGAGAAGATGAAGGAAATTGCTGCTCCCATCATGCATGCAGCCTTTCGGATGGGGAAAATGCTTATGTAGGCATAAAAAAGACTCGAGTATTATTAGCTCGAGTCTTTCTTATTAGTTGGAGACAGAAAAAGTACAGGATTATCGCTTTTTAGGAGCATCGCGCATCGATTTGTTTATTTGTTTCCAGCGATTCTTTTCTGCCGCTTGTGCCTGTCTGTTCTCTTTACGTGCTAGAAAGGCTAGCTCACGCTGTAGCTTTACATAGTTTTGATAGCGCTTGTCTGTGAGCGTTCCATCCTCCAATGCAGCTTTAATAGCGCATCCTGGTTCAGTTGTATGCCTGCAATCGTAGAAGCGACAGCGTTCTGCCAGTTCCTCTATATCTTTAAAGGTATCTGCTAAGCCTTCATTGGAATCCCAAAGCTGGAGCTCGCGCATTCCAGGAGTATCAATCATTAGGCCTCCAGATGGCAACAAGAATAACTCGCGATGGGTGGTCGTATGCTTTCCTCGATCATCACCGCTGCGGACTTCCTGTACAACCTGAAGCTGTTGATTGCTTAATGCATTGACTAGTGAGGATTTTCCAACCCCAGATGATCCAAGTAAGGCAACGGTCTGCCCAGTTTGAACATAGGGGAGAAGCTGCTCCAATCCCTGATGAGCGGTAGTGCTAATCGCATAAATCGGTACTCCCAATGCTACCGATTCCACTTCAGCGATCTTGCTTTCAATATCCTCACATAAATCAGCTTTGCTAAGCACAATAACAGGATTAGCGCCAGATTCCCATGTGACCAGCAGATAACGCTCAATACGACGAAGATTAAAATCTAAATTAAGAGCATTAACTAAAAATACAGTATTTACGTTGGCTGCAACGATTTGTTCTTCGAGAGCATTGCCAGCCGCTTTACGTGAAAACTTACTTTGCCGTGGTAAAATAGCATGAATCGTAGCTTTTTGCTCTTCCCAGCGAGGCTGCATGACGACCCAATCGCCTATTGCTGGATAATCTTCTCGATCAAAAGCCTGATACCGCATTTTTCCGCTAATTTCAGCCAGTAGCTCGCCGCCTTCAGTCATGACGCGATAGATACGTTTATGCTCTAAGGTAACTCGGCCTACAATACATGTAGGATCAGAATATGCTGCAAAATGTTGTTCAAAGTATTGATTCCAGCCTAATGTTTTGAGATCCAAAGTAGGACTCCTCCTCTAATCATGTATAAAGCTTTAGACATGACCACAGAAGAATCCGGTTTTAGGAAATATGCCCATGTTAACAGGATTCTCTGCGATCCCCACCAACAATTTGATTTTTGACAATGCTATTTCTCATAGTACACATCTCCTTTCTGGTAAAAGCAGTTTGTTTCCAACAACAGTTTACTACATTTTTCTTATAAAGGAAAAAGGAAGCTATGCCTTTTTTCAGAAAGTTACTGGAGCTTTTTTACTCCGTGGCATGAAGCAGTAAAAAATTGATTTTGCACCCTTTTTTCATGAAACCTTTGTATAAAAAAATCCCCCGCTTATCAGCAGGGGATTTAACAACTCTCAAGTATTATTTGCTTTCGTCAAATAATTGGCGAAGAACTGTTTGAAGGATACCACCATTTCGATAGTAGTCGATATCAACTGTGCTATCTAGACGAGCGATGGTTTCGAATTCAAATGTAGAGCCATCTTCGCGAGTACCTACAACCTTCAAGATCTGGCTTGGTTGAACATGGTCACTGAGGCCATGAATATCGAAGGTTTCGCGTCCTGTTAATCCTAGTGTATGCCAGTTAGTACCTTCCAGGAATTGAAGCGGAAGTACGCCCATACCTACCAGGTTAGAGCGGTGAATACGCTCAAAGCTCTCAGCAATAACGGCTTTGACACCTAATAGGAATGTACCTTTTGCCGCCCAGTCACGGGAACTGCCAGTACCGTATTCCTTTCCAGCAATAACTACTAGGTTTTTGTTGTCAGCTTGATACTTCATAGATGCATCATAGATTGACATCACTTCATCGGTAGGAAGATACTTCGTTACTCCACCTTCAGTACCCGGAGCCACTTGGTTACGAATACGGATATTGGCAAACGTACCACGCATCATGACGTCATGAGACCCACGACGAGCACCATAGGAGTTGAAGTCCTTTCGTTCTACACCGTTTGCTTGCAGATAAACACCAGCAGGGCTAGTAGGTGTGATGTTACCGGCTGGAGAGATGTGGTCGGTTGTTACGGAATCACCAAGGAGTGCTAGGACGTTAGCGCCTTTGATTTCTCCAATATGACCAACTTCTTTTTCCAGATTTTTAAAGAATGGTGGTTCTTGAATGTAGGTAGACTTGCCATCCCACTCATACAGATCTCCAGTTGGAGCATCAATTTTGTTCCAGCGTTCATTTGCTGTAAATACATGCTCATATTCAGCACGGAACAAGTCTGGATTCGTCGCTTTTTTCATTGCTTCATCCAGTTCAGATGGAGTTGGCCAGATATCCTTTAGATATACAGGCTTACCATCGTTACCAATACCGATAGGCTCTGTAGTTAAATCGATATTTACTGTACCGGCTAATGCGTAGGCGATAACCAATGGAGGTGATGCTAAGTAGTTCGCTTTTACCTGCGCATGGATACGGCCCTCGAAGTTACGGTTACCAGATAGTACAGCCGCTACTGTCAGATCATTGTCAGCAATAGCCTGACTGGTCTCTGCAGGCAATGGACCGGAGTTACCGATGCAAGTCGTACAGCCAAAGCCTACAATATTAAAGCCAATTTTATTTAAAGAATCGATTAGTCCTGCATCTTCTAAGTATTGAGCCGCTACGCGAGAACCTGGTGCCAAGGAGCTCTTAACGAAAGCAGGTTTGGTTAATCCGCGTTCTACCGCTTTTTTCGCTACGATCCCTGCGGCCAGCATTACGCTAGGGTTAGACGTATTTGTACAGGAAGTAATTGCAGCAATCACCACGGAACCTGTTTTCAGCTCAGCTTTTTCCCCATTTTCATAGGTAACGTTAGCAGAAGCGTTGATTTTCTCTTCACTTAGTCCAAACCCGCCTTTTTCAATTGGAGTGCGGATGCTGGAGTTAAAGGATTCTTTCATACTAGTAAGTTCAATGCGATCTTGTGGACGTTTTGGTCCTGCAAGGCTTGGTACTACTGTAGATAAGTCAAGGGAGAGCGTTTCAGAATATACAGGCTCTTCTGTGTCATCTGTGCGGAACAAGCCCTGAGCTTTGGTATAGGTTTCAACTAGATTGATTAGCTCTTCACTGCGACCTGTTTGACGCATATAGTCTAGTGTCAGGTGATCCACCGGGAAGAAGCCCATTGTTGCACCGTACTCTGGAGCCATATTGGCAACGGTTGCACGGTCAGCAAGAGAAATATTAGATAGACCAGAACCGTAGAATTCAACGAACTTGCCTACAACGCCTTTTTTACGAAGCATTTGTGTGATGGTAAGAGCTAGATCAGTTGCGGTAGATCCTTCTTTTAAAGTACCAGTCAATTTAAAGCCAACGACCTCAGGAGTAACGAAGTAAAGCGGTTGTCCAAGCATACCAGCTTCTGCCTCGATACCACCGACACCCCAGCCAAGCACGCCTAATCCATTGATCATGGTAGTATGGGAATCCGTTCCTACCAAGGAATCTGGATAAGCAAATGTTTCACCATTCACTTCACGATTAGCCACTACAGATGCTAAGTACTCAAGATTAACCTGATGAACGATCCCTGTAGCTGGTGGCACGACACGGAAATTATCAAATGCTGTTTGGGCCCAACGCAGGAAGCGATAACGCTCCTCATTGCGTTCAAATTCTAAATCCATGTTCGTTGCCAAAGAATTAGCTGAACCGAATGAGTCAACCATAACGGAGTGGTCAATTACCAAATCCACTGGGACAAGTGGGTTGATACGACGCGGATCTCCGCCGTTATTCTTCATTGCCACTCGCATAGCAGCCAAGTCTACAACCGCAGGTACACCGGTAAAGTCTTGAAGAACGATACGGGCAGGCATTAGCGGAACCTCTTGATTACTGTCGCGGCCCTTCGTCCAGTTTGCGAGAGATGTAACATGCTCCTTAGTTATTGCACGATTATCAAATTGGCGAACAGCTGCTTCCAACAAGATTTTAATGGAGAAAGGTAATTTAGATACCTCACCGATTCCTTGCTCTTCCAAACCTTGCAAACGATAGTACTTATAGGTTTTGTCACCTACTTGCATGGACGATTTTACTTTGTACTCATCTTGAAAAGCCAAAAGAATAACCCCCTTCGAGCAAATAAATTCAACTGTTACATAATTCCTTACCTGTTTGTTTCACTAGATGAAACCACGTTTCGTTTCCGTTGCAAATTTATTATACTCGAAAGCTTGTTACTCTTCCACCCTATTTTCACAAAATAGTAACAAAATTACCTAATTACCGATAAATTTGGCGAATAAGCTACGTGCAGTAGCGATATCGTCGGTATTTTGAACGAGCACACGTCCGTCTGGAAAGATTACTAAAGTGTAGGAATCGATGTGGAACCGCAATAAGAAACGATTCTGTTCCACAGTTCCTAGTGGAGCGAGTCGTTCTGCTAGTTGAGACAAATCAAGCGTAATTGCTTCACGAGGGCTTAGTTGTACCGTATCTCGACCACATAAGGCTGTAGCTAGCTCATCATCAGGGCTAGCCTCCAGAAACTCAAATTTTCGTTGTCCACAAGTGGGGCAGTCAGGACGCTTTGCCTTTAGAACTTTAATTTGCTGGTGGGTATTATTCCATAAATCGAAATGCTCCAGATGAGGATTGTAGGCATTTGTTGCCTGTAAAAGGATTTTAAAAGCTTCTGTCGCCTGATAGGAGGCAACCACATGTATGATTGGTCCAATTACGCCGGCTGTATCACATGTGGCGGTTGTGCCTGGCTTCGGTGCTTCGGGAAAAAGACAACGTAGGCAGGGTGTTTTACCAGGACGAATAGCAGTATATGTCCCAGTTGCGCTGACAGCTCCGCCATAAATCCACGGGATATTATGTTTAACCGCTACATCATTAATAAGATAGCGCACCTGAAAGTTATCGGTAGCGTCTAAAATAAGATCAATATCTGATAAATATTTTTCGGCATGAAAAGCAGTAACATCCGCTACGATAGGCTCCAATGCTACATCTGAATTTATTTTAGATAATTTTTCATAGGTGGCTATCGCTTTTGGCAAATGTTGTCTCGCATCTTCCTCGTCATATAGCATTTGACGTTGTAAATTGCTTGGTTCTACAAAATCTCGATCTATAAACCGTACAAACCCGACACCAGCACGAACGAGATGGTTGGAGAGCACTGTTCCCAGCGCTCCCATCCCAACAATGGCAACACGACTGTTGCGCAAACGTTCTTGTCCAGCCACTCCGATCGGGGCGAATAAAATTTGTCTCGAATATCTGTTATCATTCATGATTTCTATGCTCACTCCATCCTAACAATCAGAAATACACTACTTTTTCTCACTATCCAAGTCAGCGGTTGGATTCCAAGGCCCTAGCTGATGCCCTTTCCACTCGTTTCCATCCTCCCATATTTCCTTTTTCCATATCGGGACGATTTGTTTTAAACGCTCAATCGCATAGCGACCAGCTTCAAAGGAATCATTACGGTGTGGGGAGGAGACGGCAATGACTACTGCGATTTCTTCAATTTGAAGATCGCCAATTCGATGGTGGATGGCTACACGTACATTTTCCCAGCGCTCATGAATTTCTGACTCGACCTGTTTAAGCTTTTCGATGGCCATGGGAATATAGGCTTCATATGAGAGATAGACAGTACGCTGACCTTGCGTCATTTCACGTACTGTGCCGATAAAGGTTAAAATAGCTCCGCAGTTACGGTGAGAAACTTGTTTGATTAAAGGTTCTACCGAGAGAGGGGCTTCTGTTATCGCAAAACGTGGCTCTTCGCCTCCGCTTACAGGAGGGAGAATAGCTACTTCGTCGTTTTCCTTTATAATAGTATGGTGATCTGCGTACTCTTGATTGACTGATACAAAGCAACTGGATAGCAGTTCCTTCAAAGCTGGATATTCATGCGGCAGCTTATCGAGTAAATCTTGTACGGTACTAGAATCAGGCAATTCGATTTGTATGCTATTTTGTCCGGCGCGTTCTGCTAAACCGGCGAATAATAATAGGGTAACCTGCATGTTATTAGCCTCTTTTCTTTCGTTCTGCTTACTATTTTCCGTTTCCCTCTTGAACATACCATATCACTATGGCGAAATGAAGGGCGGAAGCTAAGTCATGAAACAATCGCTCCTTTCTTTTAGTGGAAAAAGACAAAGAAGGCGAAACGTGGAAGAGAGTAGTAGGAAGATTTGCTTATTTGATTAGTCAAATCGATTACAGTAGCATAGAATCAAGGAGAGATAGTACGTTTGTAAAAAAGGAGAAATCATTTATGTCTACACACGATCAGCTTACACATTTTAATGAACAAAACAGGGCGCGCATGGTAGATATCTCAGATAAAGATGTTACGAAACGTGAGGCGGTTGCTAGAAGCCGTGTTGTAATGAAGCCGGAGACCTTGCTACGCGTAAAAGAAGGGAAAATCAGCAAAGGGGATGTACTGGCTGTAGCACAAGTAGCGGGCATTATGGCAGCAAAAAAAACCTCAGATATGATTCCAATGTGCCACCCTTTAGCCTTAACTGGCGTAGATGTTACATATGAATTTGAAGGGGAGGATACTATCGGGGTATGGGTTAAAGTGAAAACAACAGGGAAAACAGGAGTAGAAATGGAAGCGTTGACTGCTGCGAGTGCTGTAACACTCACGATCTACGATATGTGCAAGGCAATGGATAAGGAAATGGTTATTGGTCCTACCTATCTGGTGAAAAAAACAGGTGGCAAGAGTGGGGACTATGAGCGGGTAGAGGGATAGATGCACATCATGCAGACAGAGTAGCCATCTTATAATTATGGATTCATCTATAGAAGGAGCCACCTTTTCTAGCAGTAGAGAAGGTGGCTGATTTATGATTAGTCTGTATCCTTTAGCAGTTGCCCCGTTTTTGCATCAATGGTATGGCGGTCGATATTTACTGGTAAAGAAGTATACACCAAACTAGGCGCTTCATTGTGAGTAGGCAAGATATAAGCTAGCTGAAACGGATAGGTCTTAATATAGGCCTGTGTGGCTTCTTTAATTGAAAGTATGTTTGTTTGTTTAGGTAACAATTCCGGATCAAAAGAGCTACCCTGATAATTCGTGATTGTACCTGTATTCATATCAATTGTGACATGATAAGGATGACTTATCACAGGGGCTCCTTCATAAACGGGATAAAAAGTAAAAGTAATAGAAGAATTATTAGTCATTTCCTTGCTGATGTCTAACTTAAGCTCTTTTATTTGTACGGGAACGATATGCTCTAGTAGAGTGATCGCCTTTTGCTGAGCTTCTGCTTTATTTATTTGAGTAGAAGCATGATTTGTTTCAGGTTTATAAAAATATTCTAGAAGCTGACCACTGGACCAATCTACCTCCATACTCCCACGTTTTCCTGTTTCGTCTACCCAAATATATTTTTGAGATTTTTTATAGGATGAACTACTCTGCATGCTAATTTTTTGCGTGTTCACAGTGAACAAATCAGCTAAGATTGACTGTGCTTCTTCTTCCGACTTAGCAGATAATTGCTCTGTTGAAGTAAGGAGAATAGTCCTTTCACTTGATTTATCAAGCTGTCTATATGACGAATCTAACCATTCACCGTTCTTTGCATCAATATATCCATAGATAGCAGGTTGGTATCCTAATACATACTGGTTTGCTTCTGTTTTCAAATAAACAAGGCGCATCTCTTTTTCAAGAAATTCTTCTACTTCTGTTTTTGGCAATACATCTTTAGGGAGAGGGAAATGATGTGGATCAATACCTTCCATAATATTACCTTGAATAGTAGAATATACGTTTTTTGTTTGGACACTTATTGATAGATTTATATTTTGATCGAGAATAGGAGTATTGTGAACCATTCGATAATATACTACTTGACCTGTTACTTTTCCTTTTGTACCAACAAAGCTTTGAAAGTTATTGATAGAATCTCCAAGCCTTGGTTTTAGATAATCGAACGCTATTTGTTCAAACTCAGTCATTTGGTGCTGTTCTACAAAAGGAACCTCTTTTTTATCCACAACCGACTCTGATATCTTTTCTTTAACTTGATCAGAATCAAGAATTGGCACTGGCTTGTGATCTCGATCTGATACTAAAGGTGGTGCTGGTACTCGATCTGGAACTTGGATCGGAGTGGGTGTAGGAACCGGAACAGTTGGACGAATCGTTGGCCCTTTTTTCTCTATAGGAGGTTTGGGAATAGAAGGTAGGGGCTCGTTATGTAACGGTTCGGTGACAATAGGCTCTGTTTGTGACCATTCCAATGGCTGATAACGCAGAGGAGAGCCAAGCCACATCACTAGCATGACGGCAGCGCCGATACAGGATATTTTCACAGTTCGAAGATACCAGATGTGGGTACGTTTCTTTTTTGCAAGCCTTTTGATAATTGCTACTTCACACTCTTCTACAAATTGAGATCGCGGTTGTAAATCTTCTCTTTGCTTTAAAGCGTGTAAAATCTCTTTTTCACTTGGCAAGTTCATCGTATAATCCTCCCATCGTGGGAATAAGACATTTCTTTTGCATAATCTTCAGGGCACGATGGTAGTCGACTTTTACTTTTGCCTCACTACACCCTAAAATTTCCGCAGTTTCTTTAATCGAAAGCTCGCGTAAACCGCGGAGGATAATGACCATTCTATGCTTCGGCTTCAGTGACTGAAAGATTTGCTGTAGGTTCTGCTGTAATTCCTTATGCTGTAATTCCTTTTCAGGTAATCCAAATGTGGCCGGTATTTTTTTTATCCAATAGTCTGAAAAGACATATTTAAGCTTTTTTTTACGATAATGATCGATTGCTGTATAACGAGCAATAGAAAGTATGTATAGCTTTAGCGGAGAACGTCCATCATAGCTGGACAAAGAGCGGAACAGACGAATAAAGACCTCCTGTGTCAAATCCTCTGCTTCGTTTTGATCGCCTGTAAAAAAGACTAGAAATTGATAGATGTCCTGATAATAAGTACGGTATATATGCTGGATATGTTCCTTTTCGTCTTCCGTCAAGGCATAATTCCCCTCCTGGATAAAAGCCATCCTCAACAAAAAGGATGGCTTTGGAGTGATTGGTTATTTATAGATTATTCTTCTTCTCGTTCTCCAGTAATTCCATTGATACGTACGTCTCTGTCTACTGTATAGGCAAGATATGCGTCTCCTTTGTTGCCAGTGGTGTTTGCAGTAATATAGACAAGCGTAAGTGGAGTTTCTTTAAGTAGAGCTTTTGTAGCTGTTTCAGGGTCAATAATAGAATCCTTTTCTGGTAGCTTGTCAGAAGTTGTACCTAGGCCGCGAATGGCTGTT
Source organism: Brevibacillus sp. SKDU10 (assembly GCF_001645205.1). Lineage (NCBI taxonomy): Bacteria > Bacillati > Bacillota > Bacilli > Caryophanales > Paenibacillaceae > Brevibacillus > Brevibacillus sp. SKDU10. The sequence continues at coordinate 76,212 of NZ_LSSO01000135.1, forward strand.
ACTTTGCCAGTAGCACGGTTCACTGTTACTGAATAAGTACGGTCGGAAACTAAAATTCCTTCATGAGCTTGATGGATTTCGTAATGGATTACAATGCCTGGTCCTTTGTTTGTTTTCCAAGATTTATTGATTAATTCTTTTACATCGTCACCTAAATACTTTTGAAGAGTTTTTACAGCGAGTTCTTGACCTTTCTCCGGAGAGATTGCAGCTTTTTCATCATCTTTGTTTTCATCATCGATTACTACTGACAGTACTTGGTCGTCTTTTGTCTTAACCATAGCAACAGCCTCGTCTTTTTTGTACCATCTATACACTAAAGTGTCCTTATCTGGTTCTTCAGCTAAGGTCAATCCTTTTACATCAAAGCCTAATACTGACTGTAGAATTTCAGCAGCCTCATCAGGTGTATGAGCTACTAATTTTTTACCACTTGCATTTGCTGGATAGGCATCAGAGTAGAAAGTATCTTGGAAGGTGCCGATTTTTTCTCCCGTTTCAGCATTCACGTAGGGAGTACTGTTAAAGAGATAGACTACTCTTCCATCATCTGCTGAAATATAAGAGAAAATCATTTTAGACAGTGTTTCTTCTACTTGTTTTTTACTGATTAGTTTTTCCGGCTTTGGTAGTTCTTCATCAGAACTGGTTGCATTTCTCTTTTCCATACCAATAATATCTCCATTTGGATTTATTTGAAAATAATATTGATCATCCTTAAGTTCAATGTCATCGATTACACGATTAAATGAGATGTTAATCCAAGCGTGTCTATCAGTAGTGCCATCTCCTCCTCCAGTTCCAATTTTTTCTCTGACTTTATACTGATCAGCGCGATCACCTAGAAGTTTTTTCAGAAAAGCTTCTCCTTTTTCCTTGGCCATTTCTTTGTCAGCTGGTTCATCGGAATAAACATCTTTTTTTCTAATATCAAATTCTTGAATAACCCCTGACTTAGAATCTATTATGATATCAGCGGATGGGAACTTCATGCCTTTTTCTTTAGAAAGAACAACTCTTGTTTTTCCTTCAGAATAAGGTAAAACCTCAATTCGAGTTAACTCTTTTAATTCAGGAAGAATTTCAGTCAATTGTTTGATGGATTTTTTTACTACCTGATCTAACTCCTGTATAGTTTGAATTTTTTCAGGTTCTTCTGAAATTGTTTTGGCACTAGCCCATACCGGAGTTGATGAAAGCATAAGGGCTGCCATAAGACTCAAGACTGTTTTATTCGTTGGTTTTTTCATAATTATCTTCCTTTTCTTTTCATTTTTCTTGCTCACATACAAGGTCGAGAATAAAAAAAGAAAAGTTACAATTATTTTTTAAAAAGGGAATTTTATAAAAACGAACTTCTTCAAGGGAGTGACAATAGAGGGGGCATACGGTGGTAAGAAGGGGTCCCCAGCTTGCTTTCAAGCTGAAGTTACGCAGATTTAATTGATATAAGGAAAAAGGGATACGGTCGACATTCTAATGAAAAAAAGATAAACTTTTCTATAATTCACACAAAAAAGCACATCAAATTATTGGAAAGAGAAATTTTTTGTAAGGAGTTACGTATTATCAGTTAGACCAATGACAGAAGCTGCTTTTAGGCATAAATAGCTTTGGAAATTTCTTGATACAAGGTAATCACCATGACATAATGTTTCGTATAGCGAAATAAAAAAAGTAGGAGGAGGTTGCCGTAATTCTATGAATGAGCTCACTGATCGATTGATGGACATGTGGAATTTATACATCGGTATTTTTACACAAGAGCTGGTGAAGAGCGGCATTACTAAACCTCAGATTATGGTAATTCATCAAGTAAAAGATAATCCGAAGACAATTGGAGAAATCAGTAAAAGTCTAGAATTATCCTATAGCACCGTTTCTGGCATCATTGATCGTTTGGAAAAAGCGAACTTGGTGACTCGCAAGCGAGATCATAACGACAGACGCATAGTCTGGGTTTTTCTTGCTCAAGATTTTTCTCAGCTTCAAAAACGATTTCCGCTAATGAAAGATCAGTACTTACCCGAATTATTTGAGGGGATGAAGGAACATGAACGAAAACAAATTACTCAATCTTTAGAATTGCTCAATCATTATCTTGAGAAAAAATATCATTCCTTATTAAAGGAGAGAGGGAACAAAGATGAACATTTCAAGGTTTGCGATTAATCGACCCGTAACCATCGTGATGCTGGCATTAGCCGTCCTCATTTTTGGATTCGTGTCGCTACCCAAATTGGCGGTAGAACTCTATCCTAACCTGAACCTGCCGGTTGCTGTTGTTGTAACCTCGGTTGAGGGCGGGACACCTGCATCAGTGGAAAAATTAGTAACAAAGCCTGTAGAGGAGGCATTAGGGACTGTTCCTAATGTAAGTAAGTTATCGTCGTTTTCCATGAGTGGAGCCTCACAGGTTATCGTCCAGTTTAATTGGGGCACAAACATGGACCAAGCCACGCTAAACATGCGTGACAAGGTAGATCAGGTGCGGGGAGCATTGCCAGACACGGCTAAAGCGCCGCGCGTTCTTAAGCTAGACCCAAATAGTGAGCCAATCATGACGTTTGCTTTAACAGGTAATAATGATATTACGAAGCTAAAGGAATTAGCTGATAATGTTATTAAATCTCGAATTGAACGTATTGATGGAGTCGCTTCTGTCGGAGTTAATGGTGGGAAGGAACGTATCATAGAAGTAACGCTTGATTCTGACAAAATCACTGCTTACGGTATTACTTTGGAACAAGTACAGCAGGCTTTAATGGGGACTAACCTTTCTGGAGCAGCTGGTATGGTACGTGAAGGTGATAAAAAGCTAAGCATTCGCGTCCAAGGAGAATATACAACGATTAAGGATATTGGTGAAACACCTATAGTGGTTGGTGCTTCAACTATTCCGCTAAAAAATATTGCTTTTGTCGAGGATACGTATAAGGAACAAACCCAGTTCAGTTATTATAATGGGAAACCAACTGTAGGAATTTCTGTTACGAAAGCTTCAGGTGGAAATACCATTAAAGTTGCAGATGCAGCCAAATTAGAGATTGAAAAGCTAAAGGAGAATCTGCCACCAGGAACTGAAATTTCCATGATCACGGATTCTTCACAGTTTATTAAAGATTCAATCTACACAGTGGCTGAGCATGCCTTGGTAGGGGCAGCATTCTCGACCATTATTCTGCTCTTGTTTTTAAATAGCGTTCGCTCTGTTTTAATTATTGCAGTTGTAATTCCGATTTCCGTAATTGCTACCTTCTGCTTAATGTATTTTACGGGTCAGACAATCAACCTGATCTCGCTTGGTGGTTTAACACTTGGACTAGGCTCGTTGGTTGACTTCGCTGTCGTTATCCTAGAAAATATTTTCAGACATCGACAGGAAGGCAAATCAATGGTGCAAGCTGCTCGCTTTGGTTCCCAAGAGGTGGGAACAGCGGTCATGGCTTCTGCTCTTGCGCAGATTTGTGTATTCTTGCCGATCATGTTCGTTGAAGGATTAGCTTCTCAATTATTCGGACCATTGGCACTAACGGTTGTGTACTCACATATAGCGGCACTTTTAGCATCTATTGCACTTGTGCCTATGATGTCAGCACGAATTTTGAAACGCATCCCGGATGAAGAAATCTACCATTCTGGAACGTATCGGGGCTTCAATCCGATCACATGGTTTAACATTGGCTTTACGAAACTTTCTCATTACTATGGAAGATTCCTAAAATGGGCAATCAATTGGCGTAAGACCGTTTACCTTGCTGTAGCCCTTATGTTTGTGGGTGCTATCATTTTGACACCGTTTATTGGAGCGGAATTTATTCCTTCCATGGACCAAGGAAAAATTACTGTAGCTGCGAAACTAGCTAATAACACGCGCATTCAGGAAACGGAAAAGGTCATTAACGAGCTTGAAGGAATAGTGAAAAAGGTACCTGAGCTAAAAGAATTGTATGTATCCATTGGGAGTGCGGGTGTATCTGTGCTAGCGAATAGTGCTACGAACCGCGGAGAGCTACAGCTTACCCTAGTAGATGCAAAAGAGCGTACACGTACCACAGATCAAATCATTGATGACTTACGAAATCAGGTCAAAAATATACCTGGTGCAGAAATTACGGTTAAACATTTGGATGGCATGGGTGGCATGGGCGGCACGCCACTGGAAATCAGCTTGCGTGGCGATGATTTAGAGGTATTAGATGATATCAGTAATATTATTATGGGTGTGGTCGGCAAGGTTTCTGGAACGGCAAACATAACCACCTCTTTAGAAGAAAAAGACCGAGAGTTCCAGGTAGTAGTCGATCGTGAAAAGGCAAGTCAATATGGCCTAAGTACACAACAGGTTCTGTCATATGTACGGACGGCTTTTGAAGGGCAAACCTTAACTCGTTATCAGACAGGTGACGATGAGGTTGACGTAAAAGTTCGTTTGCCAAAAACGATTCAGGATGAGCCAAAGCATTTAGAGCGTCTGACGGTTACTACTCCTAGTGGGGCGCAAGTATCAATAGGTGCTATTGCTAAAGTGGAAAAAGTGGAAGTAGCACAAATGATTAAACGTGCGGATCAGACTCGTGAGGTTACAATTACCGCAGATACTAGTGGTCGTGACCTGAACTCGATTATGGGTGAGGTTCAAGAAAAACTGGCACAATTGAATCTTCCAGATGGATACCATATTGAATACGGCGGTCAGTCTAAAGATATGGAAGAATCCTTTGGCAGTCTAGGTCTGGCGATTCTCTTGTCTATTGTTCTTGTCTACATGGTTATGGCAAGCCAATTTGAGTCCCTATTTAGTCCGTTTATCATCATGTTCTCTGTGCCGCCTACCTTTATTGGGGTTGTGGTTGGATTGTTTGTGACAGGTCAACCATTGTCAGTACCAGCCCTGATTGGTTATATCTTGTTAGTAGGTATTGTTGTAAATAATGCGATCGTTCTTATGGATTACATTATTACAGCTCGCAAGGACGGTTTAGATCGAGATGCTGCAATCTTAAAAGCTGGTCCAATTCGTCTGCGTCCGATCATGATGACTACGTTAGCGACTGTTCTAGCAATTACTCCACTAGCTTTTGCAGGCGGTTCCGGTAACGAATCCCAAGCTCCAATGGCAGTGGTGGTTATTTTCGGTCTAACATTCTCCACGCTAATCACTCTTGTACTTGTCCCTGTCGTATATGTCACATTTGATAACTGGGGCCGTAAGTTCAAGAATCGTTTTAATCGGAAAAAGAAGAATACGCCAACTGTAGTAGAAGAAGTGTAATGAGGTAAAGGAGGATTAACAATGGTAAAAAGTAAATGGGGCTTACCGCTTATACTCGTTGCTGCTTTGACAGTAACGGGGTGCACGGGCGAAGAACCGGCTGCAGCTCCTCAGGTTGCCGAGGCGGAAGCGCCTACTCCAGTGCAAATAAGCCCAGCAATAGAAGATTCTATCGCTTCAGGAGCAGGTTATACTGGTAAATTGGCTCCGAGCCAGGAAGTAAAAATCTCACCAAAAGCACCAGGTAAAATTCAAACCTTAAACGTAAAGCTGGGTCAATATGTACAAAAAGGATCTGTATTATTTACGCTAGACCAAGATGACCTCAGAAATGCGGTTCGCCAGGCCGAAGCCCAGTATCAGGTTTCGGTAGCAGGACTAAACCAAAGCGGTACTAGCACAGCACAATCTGTTGAAACAGCTAAGAATGCATTAGCACAGGCAGAGCGTGCCTATCAGGATGCAAAGCGTGACGCCACTCGAAGCCAGGAGCTATTTAATCAAGGAGCTCTGGCTCAGCAGCAGAATGAACAAGCGCAAGCAGCATTGAAGAATGCGGAAACTGCTTTTAATAACGCAAAGGTAGACTATAACTCAGCCTCTAAAAAATCAGGCATCGTGGTTTCAGAAGCTTCTGTTAACCAAGCGAGAGTTGCGCTTGCCAGTGCCCGTGAGCAGTTGAGCAATTCTACAGTAACAGCTCCAATCTCTGGCTTTGTAGCTCAGGTGGGTGGACATGTGGGAGAAATAGCTTCAGGGCAGGTCCCAGTTGTTGTCCTAGTTAACACCAATCCGCTCTTAGTAAAAGCAAACTTATCAGAGGATGAAATTACTAAGATAAAAGTAGGGGATCGTACAACGGTTGAATTGACTGCCTTGAATAAAAAAATAGAGGCTACAATTACTGCTATCAGTCCTACAATGGATCAACAGTTGAAAGCATATCCAATCGAAATAACCGTGCCAAATCCGAAAAACGAATTAAAGGCAGATATGGTTGTTAATTTAAAAATCCAATCAGCCTCCAGCAAAGCTCAGAAGGCTGTCGCCATTCCACGCAAAGCTGTGTTCGATGAAAACGGCAAAAAGTATATCTATAAAGTGGAAGGCGACATCGCTAAGAAAGTAGCTGTTGAAACTGGCGAGGAATCAAGCGATCTAATTGAAATTAAAAAAGGTGTTTCTTTGGGAGAAAAAGTAGTTATCAGAGGCCAGTCCATGCTTAAAGACGGAGGAAAAGTTGAGATTCAAAAAATGGATTGACAAAAACTAGCTACACTAACTAGTATAAAATCATTGTTACAAACGACTCCTTTCTTTGCTTACAAAAAGAAAGGGGTCTTTCTCTTACAGATCAAAAAGCTGTTTTTGATTACATAAATGTCAGTTTACTCTGAAAAAGAAAGTAGGGAAAGCGATGCGTATCACGCCTGCTTCCATGATGGAACAGTTACCAACCCAATTTTTTTCAACGATGGTAGCAAAGGTTAACAGGGTAATTAGTGAGGGTCATGACGTTATTAATCTGGGGCAGGGAAATCCTGATTTACCGACACCTCCCCATATAGTAGAAGAAATGGCAAAACAGGCGAAAGATCCCATGCATCATAAGTATCCACCTTTTCAGGGACGGCTGGAATTAAAGCAAGCCGTAGCTCATTGGTATAAGCAGGAATTTGATGTAGACCTTGACCCAGAAGAAGAGGTAGCCATTTTATTTGGCAGTAAGACAGGGCTAGTAGAGATTTGTCAGGTATTGATGAATCCGGGAGATGTCGCCTTGGTTCCTGATCCTGGGTATCCAGATTATTGGTCTGGAGTAGCTGTGGTAGGCGGACGTATGGTTCCCATGCCTTTGACTGCAGATAATCAGTTTTTACCTGATTATGGCCAATTAGATGCGGCTGATTTAGAAAAAGCTAAACTGATGTTTTTAAACTATCCGAACAACCCGACAGCAGTCAACGCACCTTTCGAATTTTATGAGGAAACCATCAAGTTTGCTCGAAAGCATGAAATTGTTGTTTGTTCTGATTTTGCATATGGAGCCATTTCCTTTGATGGAAAAAAACCAGTCAGTTTCATGCAGGTTCCTGGTGCAAAAGAGGTAGGAGTTGAGTTCTATACCCTATCAAAAACCTATAACATGGCAGGCTGGCGTGTAGGCGCAATGGTAGGAAACAAAGAGCTGGTTAAGCTAATCAATACATTGCAGGACCATTACTTTGTAAGCTTGTTCGGTGCTGTTCAAATGGCAGCGGCTAAAGCCATGATGGATTCTCAGGACTGTGTCCGAGAGCTGGTGGCTACCTATGAAAGCCGCCGAAACACCCTGTATACAGCACTGCATGAAATTGGCTGGAAGGCGACACCATCGCAGGGATCGTTCTTTGCTTGGCTTCCCATTCCAACTGGTTATACATCTGCCCAATTGGCTGATGAGCTCTTATTTAAAGCTCATGTAATGGTTGCTCCCGGGATAGGCTTTGGAGCGCATGGTGAGGGATATGTACGGTTAGGACTGTTGAACACAGAGGAGCGCTTGCGCGAAGCAGTGAAACGAATTCAGAAGCTACAGTTGTTTACGAAATAAGCCTCCAAAAAAGATCATGTACAGAAGTCTTCATAAATTAAGCTCATCTGGCAGTTTTACATACTGCTAGTGAGCTTTTTATTTTGATTTTTTTAAGCTAGATACGCATATATTTTTTACTTTTTGATAAAAATTGTTTACATTATGTAAAAAATATATTACATTCAAGTCGAGAGGATGTGGTTTTTTGGAAAAGGAAGGGAAAATACGAAATGAATTATTTATGCTACGTGCAAAGAAACGCTGGTCGCAAAAGGAGGTAGCTGACAAATTAGGTGTTAGCAGACAAACGATTGTGTCTTTAGAAGCAAATCGCTACAATCCGTCTCTTATGCTAGCCTTTAAAATTGCTCATTTATTTGAGGTTGATATAAATGAAGTATTTCAATATGAAGTAGATAAGGGAGATGTGCCAGAATGTTAGAGTTTCTATTTATTTTTCTTGTGATTACCTATGTCATTTCGGTGTCATACACCGTTGCTTTCACGAGGTCAGAAGGAAAAGATGAACGTGGTCAACAAATTTTAGCTAATGGATATACATTAGGGTATTCCATTGCTGTGATTGGAATCCTTCTTTCCTTTCTGACAACCAAGCTATCATTTGTTTCCCTTGGATATAAAGTTGCTTTAGATTTTGCTTTAATGTCTATTTGGTTCTCTGGCATTATGGTTGCTGTCTATATTTTTTATAAAAATAAAACTGCTTAATCAATAGGTATAACAATTTTAGCTTTGATAAGACTGCCTAATCGTAGCCGAGATGTAAATTCTGATCTGTCTACAATTAGGCCTTCTTTGTATGTTATGGGACTATAGATAAATGTTGGTAAATTAAGCGAATGGATATTGGACCATTTTTACAGATTAGATCTGAGCTATCGAGGAAAACCTATCTGGTAGATAGAAGCATTAGTTACAGTCTTAATATTGACTAATAATGATTTTCATTATACGATACAGATGGAGTTGATAATGAGTCTCATTAGCAGATAGGATAAGAATAGGAGTGAATTTCCGATGACGAGATACCAAATTAACGGTTATACCGATATGTATACGGTTGTATCCAACGAGCGTAAAATAGGTGGTGCTGTCGAAGCTGATACCATCAAGCTTCGCTCTGGAGAAGAGTATAAGCATGCGGTGATTACTCGTCTAGAAATGTCCGATTCTCAATTTTGTTCGCTTGGATTTGTTACAGAAGAGGGAAAACGTTTAATCGTTCATATTCAGGATATTAGCATGGTCGTAGATGCACGTCATGTCAATGTTTGTGATTTAGAAAATCAACATATGCGTGAGCAAAAAGTGAACGAGCGACTTAAACATTTAAAACGTCTATGTGAATTAAACGAAGGAAGCTGTACTTTGCCTTTCCGTGAAGAGGTAGATATCTTAGTCTGCGATATTGGCTATGAAATTGCGGCTAGCCACGTAGATATGCCTTTCTTACATACAACTGATCCTCAAAAGGTTGTTCGGATTGCTTAATTATTTTCCAAATGGAAAGGATTCTACCCTTAGGTTCATCCCTAAGGTTTTTTATCCTTAATAAAGACTGAATATTCAGACCCTAAAATACGTTAACGATGAAGAAATGAAAAGAGAGACAGCCTTCTGCTTACAAACGGCTATCTCTCTTTCTTGTATAACTCTTTTATTCCTCTGTCATTTCTAATGTGCAAATCGCACTTGGACGTTTAATGCGGAGAACAGCGCACTCATAAACACGCATTAGGCTGTTCATTTGTTCGTCTCCTAGGAAAGCAGAATCAAAATCCTCAGCAATGGCAAGGTCCAGGTTATGTCTTCCTGTAGCTACCAGAGCACCGCCTTTGATCACTGGAGATTGGAATACACCATCTGTAACCAAGTTGCGAATGTGATCAATCTCAAGGACATTGGTACCTTTGTGTACACGATGGAGTAATGAATACAGTTCTGGAGATACAACAAGGGCATAAGGACCGCTGTGCCCCATTTTTAATAGCTTATTACGAGCTTCTACGATGTCAGCAAAAGCATTTCCTGATTCCATCCAGTCACTCTTAATATGGGTGAGGCGTCCTTTCACATTCATGATACCTGGTAGGTCAAACTCAGGATTACCATTAAAGATCAGATCATCCTCCATAAGAGCGCAGCTGCTAGCGGCATTAGCAGCAGGGCTAAGGTCAATTGGCATACCCAATGTACGGGCTTGTGCCATATCACGCCAGTACAGCATGAAATCCTTGTATACGATCGGGATTGTTAAGCTAACACGTTTACTAGGTTGCGTTAGCTCTAGTGATTCACCGCGCAAGCTCATATTTCCAAAACGAGATTCATCATAAATATCGTTGGTAATGGTTTGAATACCTTCTCCTAATGGACCATAAATGTCAATGAATCGACGGCCTACCAGTTGGCGGCGAGCCATGTCAACGATGGTTTCATCTAATTGACGCCATTCTTCCTTAGATAATGGGGAGTCTGGGAATTTTTGTGATTTATCCATAAAATCCTCCGATCTTAACTTTTCTCTTATACATGACGATTGAGATGACGCAGACTTCCAACAGTAAGTCTCTTTTTCAAAACAGATGTTTCTGCTGAGTGGCTGTGAGTGTCGGCATGTACTGTTGCTGGCTGCTTAGAGCTGCTAGAATCCTGCAATGCAGACGAAGCCTCAAAGTGATTCACCTGATGGATATCATGTCCATGGTCATGATCATGCGTATCCACTTTTGCTGGAACGACATCGGAGAATTTCTCACTCAACTTTACCATGATCTCTTTGGTTGCTAAATAATCCTGATGTGTGTTTTCACGCATGCTATCTAGCTTTAAACGACTAGGCTCGTCTGTAAATTCATACAGCGCTAATTCCAAGTGCTCACGGAAATTGTGCAGGCCAAATCGTTCTAAGTTTAGGTCTGAGAGCAAATGAGACAGTTCGCGATCACTTAGCTGGTCCAAATTTTTTTCCTGAATGAGCTGAGACAAACGCGGAACGAGATCATGCAAACGCTCTTCCCGTTGTTCTTCTTCTTCAGAAATGTGGTGATAGTAAAGCTTCATATGTTCATCCCTAGCGTGATCGATTAAAGGTTGAACCATGGTGCGGAAAACATTGATGCCTTCTAATGTGCGGGTAAAGATGGTGTGGAGCTGCTTAATTTCCTGCAACATAAACTCCCACCTCCTTTTTTAAGAATTAGTGATAGCCTGATTATAACCGTGGGAAAACCATCCAATCAAGGATGGAGCTGTAGCTTGTAAAAATAGTGTGAACAAACGAGAAAAAAATAGTACAGAGTATTGTCAAACTTAATTGGGAATGATAATATTTATCAATAAGAATGATATTTATTCTCAATTAACTTTTCGCTTCAGAGACATATAACGAATAAACAGTGCTCGAACTGTTTTTGACCATCAGAGTCATATGCACACACTATCTAAAGGAGGATTTTTATTATGTCTATATTAATTATCGGTGGGGATAGGTTAGGTAACATCTTACAAATACTTGAAGAGGTTGGGTACAAAAAGATTCACCACATCACAGGTAGAAAAAGCTCAGAAACCAGTTTAAAAATTCCATCTGATGTTAAAATGATCTTGGTTCTAACCGATTTTGTTAATCATAACCTAGCTAAAAAGATCAAGTCTAAGGCCAAAGATAAGCAAGTACCTATTTGTTTTTGTAAACGTTCTTGCTCGGCTGTATCGCAAGTGCTTCAAATGCAAACCGTAAGTGCTTAGTTAGGAAAAATAACCACCCAATCTTTGGCGATTACATACGTGCATGCTTTCCTTCCTTTGGGGATATGATAAAAAATATCCTTAATAATTGGGAGGTGGGTGAGAAGATGGAACCGAATAAACAACTTAGTGAGATGCCATTTGCAGAGTTAGACTCTGCGCAGCTACAACAATTAAAGCAAATCGAACAAGAAATCAACACTCAAACCGGTCAGGAAGTCTATCTGATTGCGTTTTCTAAAAAGCAGGAAGTGTAATTATTAACTTCTGTGTACTATGACAATGAATATTACTATGAGAAAATCATTTTTTATAGAGAATAAAAGCAAGATGGATGAACCGATTCCATTTTGCTTTTTTTATTTTTTGATGAAAACGCTTTTTTGTAAGAATAATGCACTGCAAATGGCAAGATAGCTGGTTGGGGATGGAGTGAATTTTCCAACTAAGGAAGGGAAAACACAGGGATTAGTAGGAGAATCGCGATGTGAGAAAGAGCGTAGCCAGTCTTTCGAGTATGTGTCTTTTGGAACAAAGCGGTAAATAGGGAGAGCAACTTTTATTTAAGGATAAAAATTTATTACAATGATCGGAAAGAAGTATACAATAGGTTCGCGGCAATGATAGTAACTATGATTTCAGGAGCCAATGATCTCTCTAAATCCATTACATACGATGGGACAACAACTGGAGAAGCAAACTTATGTAAGACAATATCCCCCACTTTACAAGAAGAAGGTCAAGGGAAAATGATTTCGTGACATGTGGTAATGAAATCTTATGGAGACAGGAGGAGAGAAGATGGTTTATTGGCAATTATTTTTGGCATTCTTTCGGATTGGCATTTTTGGATATGGTGGTGGTCCAACCATGATACCACTAGTGCATGCCGAGTGCGTCAAGAAATATAAATGGGTTAGCGAGGAGGAGTTCGCCGATAACTATGCACTTGGCAATACCTTACCTGGGCCGATTGCCACCAAGATGGCTGCATATATTGGATACAAGGTAAAGGGATGGCTTGGTGCCATCATCGCTATCTCAGCCATGGTCTTTCCTGTTCTGTTCCTGATGGTTGTCCTGATGCAATTCGTAAATGTGCTGAAGACCTCCGAGACAGTACGGGGGATGATCGAAGCAATCCAACCAGTCATTGCGGTCATGATGGTAGTAATGACCTATGACTTTTTTAAAAAGGGCTGGAAGGATAGTAAAAATGGGAAAGAAAAACAAGGCTTACTAACGATGTTGTTCATTTCAGTAATCGCGTTAGTTCCTTTTCAAATTCATCCGGGTTTGTTCGTTGCTATAACGTTAGTGATCGCCTTTGCGTACTCTACCTGGCATACCAAGCGACAAAAGAACCAGCAGCAAAACTAAGCAAAGGAGTCTAACGCTATGATTTATCTACAGATTTTTTGGGCGTTTTTTATTACCAATATTCTCGGCTACGGGGGAGGGCCTCCGAGTATTCCGCTGATCCAAAATGAAGTCGTTACTCATTATAAGTGGATGACAGTTGAGGAGTTCGGGGAAGCGTTAGCATTAGCGAATGCATTGCCAAGTCCAATTTCCACAAAGCTGGGTGGGTATATTGGCTATCAAGTGGCGGGGATTCCGGGAGCTATGGTTGGTTTGTTTGCTACAGTTGCCCCAACTGCGATTGCTATGATTGGTTTATTAGGTGTATTTCATTTATTCCGCCAAGCGCCGCAAATCAAAGCTATGACACATTCGATTCGTCCAATCGTTACCGTTTTGCTTGGTACGCTGGCTGTGCAATTTATTCTTGGTTCCTACGAGCAAATTGGTTTATGGCACACACTGATACTAGGTGGTGCATCTTATTTTCTGATGGAACAATGCAAGGTTCATCCTGCCTTCGTTATTATACTAGCGATGGGCTACGGAGGATTTTTTATTAAATAATCGAGGGAAAGCACATCTTCTGTTCTGATCCTCAGCATGATAATTGCTTAGAACCTAATAAACATACCTCCCATGCAATTATTTTAGTCTTGATTATAAAAGAGAATGTACAGTAGGTTCTTTGGGCTGATGGGCATTTTATGCCGCCTCAGGGTCATGTGCAATCCTCAGGCCGCCTTGGAAGCCCTTAGATGGGATGAACGAAAGGGGATTGGAGGATTTCTTCTTTTCAACATCTAGCAACCGATCGCTCTGTGGTTGTTGATAAACATACACCGTAGAGTGAATCTCATAGATGATTTACGATTTCAACTAGTAGCAAAAAAGGGGTTGCCAGCTCTTTGAGGCGAGATGGCAACTCTTTTTTGTTTAGACGTTTATTGTTACGTGTGGTAGGAAAAAATGAAGTTATAAAAGTTGCTGAATCTTTTTCTTGATACTATCAATCCCAATGGCAAATCCGAGACATTGACTAGACTGGATGATGAATGCATTTAAGCCTATTACTTCACCGTGTAAATTAATTAAGGGACCTCCGCTATTACCTGGGTTAATAGCAGCATCTGTTTGAAAAATTTCATCGTACAAGCGTTTTGATACTTGAATACGCCTATTTTTTGCACTGATAATTCCCGCTGTTACTGAATTCTCTAGGCCAAGGGGACTCCCGACACTAATGACCCATTCACCTACGCGTGCCTCACCTGAATTACCTAGAGTTAATGGGCTAAGACGTATGTCGGATTCAATTTTTACGATAGCGTAATCTCGTTGAGGATCACTAAAAACAAGCTTTGCTTCAAATACTTTTCCATTCCACATTTTCACAAAAATCGATTTAGCTTTTCCGATAACGTGCTCGCTGGTGAGAATATAGCCTTTGGGATGAAAAATGAAGCCGGAACCAAAGCTCTTTTCTGTCTGGCCTGCTTCGAGTGGTTCCATGTCCAAAAAACTTTGCAAAATTTGATCGATGTCGGGAGGGGAGGTGTTGTCTTCGCAGATCAGGGAAACTACGCCGTGCTTTACCTGTTCCACTAACGGAACAAAGAAGTTGAATGGATGTAGATTACTCATCTGCTGATATTTTGTATTCGTATAGGACCAGCCTCTAGGTTTCACAACTTCATCTCCTTACTTCCCTGCAGATAGGTATACATCATCTTATGGAGGAAACGATAAAGGTGGAACGCCCAATTATGGAGAGAGACCAGTACAATAGTCTCAAAAACAAATGTAAGTAATCAGATATCACAGAAAATTCCTGAAAATAGATACAAAAACTAGGAATATAGGATGCTTTTACTATATGAAAGAGAGGGAAATAAGCCTAAAGAAACTTGTGCTATAACGATTTAAAGCGTTACTCTCGTAGGAAGGGGGAGAAGGATTCATTTCTTGGTAGAATGTTGCTAATATGAAGTTAAACATTTTATAATATTGAAATAAAGAGAGAATAATGTAAGTAAATTAGTGGAATTTTGTACAAAGCCTACATCCGGAGGAAATGTTATGGACGTCAAATCAATCATTTTAGGCTTATTACATTATCGTGAAATGAGCGGCTACGATATAAAGCAGTTCTTTACGAGTAGCATCGGTTTCTTTTACGATGCGAGTTATGGCGCAATCTATCCAGCTCTTAAAAAGCTGGAGCAGGAAGGACATGTTACAAAAGAAGAGGTCCTACAGTCAGGAAAGCCAAACAAAATCATGTATCGTCTGACGCAACAAGGACACGATCAATTTCATCAGGAACTAAAGACGGAAATTGAAGGGCCGATCGTTCGCTCTGATATGTTAACACGTTTATTCTTTTGTGATTTGCATACCGCAGAGGATCAGAAGCACTTTTTTGATGATTTGATTGCTTATCAGGAAAAGCGTCAAGAAATTATTCGAAACAGTTATCAAAAAAGCATGCAGGATTTAAATGAGTACCAAAAGATGTGCTGGGAGTATACCCTACATCAGCTAGAGGGGGCTATTGAATTCCTAAAGGGGAAAAAGCAAATGATGGACAAGGGGCAAAATGTTGCTCATATATCCTGAAGCTGAATATGACTCCTGCTTCAATTGAATACGGTCACACTAATAAAACCTCGGGGGTATTAGCCCTCGAGGTTTTATTAGTTTTGTTTTATTTAAGATTTTCAGGGTTGAGGCATTCTAGCTCTGGTAGGACAAAACGACCATCTTTACGGATTAAAACATCATCGAAGTAGATTTCTCCACCACCCCATTCTGGACGTTGAATTAATACCATATCCCAGTGAATGGAAGATTTATTTCCGTTAAACGCTTCATCATATGCCTGTCCAGGCGTAAAGTGGATGCTTCCGTCAATTTTTTCATCGAACAGGATATCTTTCATTGGATTTTGGATATAAGGGTTCACACCGATAGCAAATTCTCCAATGTAACGTGCACCTTCATCCTCATCGAAGATTTTGTTAATACGTTCTGTATCGTTAGCGGTAGCCTCAATGATTTTTCCATCTTTAAATGTCAGCTTTACATTTTCAAAGGTAAAGCCTTGATACGGAGAAGGAGTGTTATAGGAAAGGGTACCATTTACAGAGTCTTTCACAGGAGCAGTGAAAATTTCACCGTCTGGAATGTTACACTCACCAGCGCATTTGATGGCTGGAATGTCTTTAATGGAGAAGGTTAGGTCTGTTCCTGGAGCAGTTAAGCGAACTTTATCCGTTCTATTCATCAGCTCTACCAGGTTGTCCATAGCCTTGGACATTTTGCTGTAATCTAAATTGCAAACATCAAAGTAAAAGTTTTCAAACGCTTCTGTGCTCATGCTAGCCAATTGAGCCATGGATTCGTTTGGATAACGCATAACGACCCATTTTGTTTCAGGGACACGGATATCTGTAACAGGTCTTTGTAATTGCCGCGAATACATACTCATTTGGTCGCTTGGAACATCAGAAAGCTCCGTGATGTTATTGCTTCCACGAATTCCGATGAAACAATCCATTTTTTTCATAAAGGCAACTTCAGCATCTCGCATGACAGCCAGTTGTTCTTCGTTTGTGTTCATTAATAATTCACGTTGAATGGCAGGATCTTGAAGCTGAACATATGGGTGAGCTCCAGCTTCATATACTTTGCGAACGAGGGCTTTTACTAACTCAGGCTGATGACCGGTGGAGTGAATAAGAACGTGCTCGCCCTTTTGAGCGCGAATGGAATAATTGACCAAATTGTGTGCCAATTTTTCTAAACGTGGATCTTTCATATATGTATCTCCTCACTTTTATGACCTTGCTCATATTGTACACAAAAAAATTTGGAAAGCGAAGTACCTCGGTAAAAATATTTTTATTGATGTTTATTATTCTGAAAATGTGGAAAAGCTGAATGATAATAAAGACATTCACAAAAAGGCAGGGAATGGATATGATGAATCGAGATATCAATGCGTTACAACCAAACGAGCACGTGCATATGACTATTTGTGTGGGTGAGGATTTCAAATCGATTGCTTGGAAAGCTCAATACGATATGGAATTTAACTCAGAGTGTCTCTTTTGTTTCTCAGAAAAAATTACCGGTTATCGTGTAGAGGATGAAATTGGACATTCGGGTAAAATTGCTATTTGTCCTACATGCGAGAAAGTAAACGCTATTTATCACTAATTGTTGGTGCAAGAATACTGGTATCTTTGGCATTTATCTACCAAAATCAACGGATGGATGCCAAAGTTTTCATCTAGTTACAGAAAGTATGACATGTAAAAGTGAAAGGAAACCCCTACAATGTGTAGAGGATGCGCTTTTTACATATGGAGAAAGCGTTTGGGCGTTTCGCGTTAAAAATGACTGCCATCATGTACCAATCGATCTTCAGCAGGATTATGATATCCTTCACTTGAAATGGGTGACACAGACATAAGATCAATACACAGACAGATAAAGCTGGACGGAAGGCAGTTTTGAGAGAGGAGAAGAAATACAGATGAAATATTGCAGCAAATGTGGCAAAGAAATGGACATCGCGCTGCGCAGTGTAATCTATCGCAGTCGGGTGAAAATTCGTAATGTGCCTATTCATGTCTGCAAAGATGAAGCATGTGCTTGTACATCGGTTGTCGATCTCGTCAAGGATGATCTTAAACAACTGATGACTAACTTAGGAGATCAACCAAAAGAGCAAGAGGTTGCTTTCGAAGCAATCAGTGAGTTTGCGAATTTACTCGTCATCATCGCTGAACAGAGTGGGGATGAAGAATTAAAAGATAAGATTGATGAGAGAATAAACGAACTACTTGATTTATACTTGCTGGCTAAATCGCTTAATGATCAGCAATGGATTAATGAAATCCAAAGGAAGCTGACTCAAATTAAGATAGAAGTGTAACGGAAATAGGAAAAAATTTGCCTTTCGCTCGCTTTCTCTTTATCATAATGTTCATCTAAGGTATTGAGAAAGGAGTGGGCTTATTTGGCATTTCAACAGTTGCAATCCCAAGAAGACCTGCAAGAATTCTTAAAGAAACCAGGCAAACTACTGCTGTTTAAACATAGTACGGTTTGCCCGATCAGTACGTCTGCTCATGAGCAATTTCATGCGTATTTGCAAGCAAATAGCGATGTAGAGGCTGCCGAGGTTCTCGTTCGTGAAGCTCGCCCTGTCTCCAATGAGATCGCGGAGCATTTCCAGATTAAACACGAATCACCGCAAATCTTCCTTATTGAGGACGGTGCAGTATCATGGCATACTTCTCATTGGAAGATTACGAAGGATGCTATTGAGCAAGCTATGAAATAAGCAGATAGGAGAAAGACCCCATCTTCTGCATCGGGGTCTTTTTTATTTTACTCCCAGTATAGTTCTACTTTATCCCCACTTACTAAAGGGGTTTGGAAGGAAGCTACTACATTATTTACCTTCATGACGAAATTAGGCAGCTGGTTTGTTCCAATCGGCTGAGCGGGAATTTCTATGTAACGAAATATATCGCTTACCATAGGTGCTTCTCCTACTGCGGAGCGTATCGTTACAACATCGTTATGCTGTAGCTGGGTTTCAATGGTAGCAGGATTGCCATTGAGCTGTACATCCATGTGACCTGTTTCTAGGGAGATAAGCTGGTCGTTTACATAGACATTTACAGTTTCCTGAACCATATCCTCTGGAGTTATCAAATCACCGATTATTGGTGTCTCTAAATCGTGAACCTCGCAATGGATGGTATCTTGTGAATAAACCAAATCCAATAGAGCAGCCTTTTTGCCGTTTAAAAGAATATGTAATTCTTTGCGAGGAAGAGAATAGGTTTGATTATTACATGTAACCGTAAATAAAGGAGCTTCAGCTACCTCCTGTATCAATGTGGCAAACCTGCTGGACTGTATGGCTTCCCCGACGGTTTTAGGCAGACGCATCTCCAGATCCATCCGATCCGAAAGCAAGGCATCGCTTTTTAGAATGATGCTTTCATGTAAAACAATAGGAGGCTGTAACGACTCCTCACCATTAATTGTGAGGGGGAGTACCTGACTTGAATCAATGAGATTCTGAGCTAAAGCAGTTGCTTCCATACCATCCTCACCTGGACTTACACGAATGATGTCTCCATCCGAGATAAGAGAATCGAGCGAGCCTGTTCGACCATTGATTAAAATGGTAGGAGAGGTTCCATGTCCTCCTGGGATGATTTTAAGACGTCCATTCACATTGACTGACATAGCTAGACCTGGACGGCCATGAAGCCGCTTAATGTCCATGCCAGCCGCTAGGAGCGCGTCACCTAATGTCATTTTCCGAAGATCAAAGAGCCTTACAGGTGTATCATTAATAGTAACCGTTACATAACGAATCGGTTGGGAATGTGCAGCGAGAGCAATTCCAACAGGTGTGACAAATGCAGGCCCGTTTAGCAAGGGATGTTCACCAACAAATTGCTTGATGGCATCAGCACCTCGAACAGCAACACGATTAGCTGGCAATCCTAAATGCTGGGCTACCTTTGTTGGCAGAGTCGGAGTTAAGCTTCCGCCCCCAATTAACATAACTGCTTGAGGAGCCTTGCCATTAAGCTCCAAAATTTTATGAGCGATCTGTTCAGCAAGGGATTCGATTTCAGAGTCAATAGCCGCAATGACCTGATCTGTAGCTAATTCCTGTTCGATCCCTAAAATATCGTGGAACTGAACGGTTTCTTGATCGTGTAGCTGGCGCTTTACCTCTTCTGCAACAGGGAAATCAAGTAAATAAGCATTCATAAGAGCATCTGTAATCTCATCCCCGGCTGTTGGCACCATGCCATAAGCCGTTATGCTTCCATCTTCCGTTAAAGCAATATCAGAGGTCCCAGCACCGATATCAACTAGTGCTATATTTAATCGACGCATCGTGGTAGGAATCAATACATGAATGGCAGCAATCGGCTCTAAGGTAAGGGCCTTCATCTCTAGACCACTTCGTTTGAGGGCTGCTAACAAGGAATCTACAACCATGCGTGGGAGAAACGTTGCGATAACATCAACAGAAGCGTTTGTTCCTCGTTGATCGATTAGGCTACCGATAATCTCCTCATCCAAATAGTAGTTAACCACACTGTACCCTACGCAATAATAGCGTGTAATATCCAATTCATTCAGTTCTTGGGCTAATTCTGCCTGTGCCTTTTGTACCGCAGAAAACTCCAGAGTAAGCACATCGTCTTTGGTCAACACGGGTAAATGGGAGATAGGAAGCTCGAAGCGCACGCGCTTTGTTTTTAGCGAGCGTCCTGCTGCTGCTACTGCCACCTCTTGTAAGGGACCATGTTTTTGAGATAAATGCTGCTTGATCTTCTCGATGATTTCTGCGACTGCAAGTACATCGTGGATTTGTCCGTCCAGCATAGAGCGTTCCTTATGCTCTAAAATGTAACAGTCTTTAATTTGAAACTTGTCCTTCTCTTCAAGCGGTTCAACGATAAGTCCTACTACACTGCGAGTACCAATATCTAAAGCAAAAAGAGTGTTATTTTGCTTATCTGCATGTTCTTCTAGCAAATGAAATGTCTCCTTCCCATCTGGAATGGAAGATTTACGTATTTTCTCTATCATATACTAGCTTCTAAAGATAATAAAACCCCATTAAATTAACCTTTTTCAAAAAATTTTTGGCTTGTAACAATTACTTTCGCGCTTTTTGGTACTAAAGGGCTGGTCAAACGTCTAATCATCTACTATAATAACAGATAACTCAGAACGTCTTATGTATAACCATACTGTGATTTGCAAACGATAAGGGAAAAAGTAGAAGGGTGGAGTAGAGATGAGAAATGAACAAATTGAGGCCATTCGCCGCCAATTGGACACAATTAATTTGCAATTATTAGAATTGATCAACAAGCGTGCCTCTTTGGTTCAAGAGCTAGGCCAAGAGAAGAGCAAGCAGGGCGTGAATCGTTTTGATCCAGAACGTGAGCGTGACATGTTGAATCTAATTGTAGAGAATAACAATGGACCATTCAGCGACGAGGCTATTCGTCATTTATTCAAACAAATCTTTAGCGCTTCTCTTGACCTGCAAAAGGATGAGGATAAGAAAATTCTACTAGTAAGCCGTAAAAAACAACTAGAGGATACGGTTCTTACTATTAAAGGCGTGGAATTTGGTGGAAAAGAGAAGGTTCTGATTGCCGGCCCATGCTCAGTAGAAAGCTATGATCAAGTTCGTGCTGTAGCTGAAAATCACGTGAAACGGGGATTGCGTGTGCTTCGCGGTGGTGCATACAAGCCGCGTACCTCTCCATATGACTTCCAAGGGCTTGGAGTGGAAGGATTAGAGATTCTGAAACGTATCGGCGATGAGTTTAATTTAGTAACCATTAGTGAGATCGTAACACCTGCTGATCTTGAAATGGCGACAAAATATGTAGATGTTATTCAAATTGGTGCGCGTAACATGCAAAACTTCGAACTGCTAAAAGCGGCGGGTCGTACGAATCACCCTATCTTATTAAAACGTGGGCTTTCAGCGACCATTGAGGAATTCATTTACGCTGCTGAATATATTCTATCAGAAGGAAATACGCAGGTTATGCTTTGCGAACGTGGTATTCGTACGTATGAAAAAGCAACCCGCAACACCCTTGATATCTCTGCTGTGCCAATCTTAAAACAAGAGACTCATTTACCTGTATTTGTAGATGTGACTCATTCGACTGGCCGCCGAGACCTATTGCTTCCAACAGCGAAAGCGGGCTTGGCAGTAGGTTCTGATGGTATCATGGTTGAAGTTCATCCTGATCCAGATGTAGCATTATCCGATGCAAAACAACAGCTAACGATCCCTGCTTTCAATGAAATGCTAGATGAACTTTATGCTTCTGGTCTTTACAAACCAGAAACCGCTATTCTGAAATAAAAGCAGAACCAAAACGTGTGCAACCCTAGCAGGCCTCTCATTGGAGCGGTCTGCTTTTCTCTTATGGTAGGGTGAGTCAGGAGTAGATGTTATACATAGCTTGAAGAGAGAATCCAGGGTGGTGGTTTCCGGAGGGCTCTGTGCTAATGGAACCAGCATATCAAGAGACAAAAGGACCAAAAACGGCGAAATCATGCCGTTAATAGGAAAAATGTAGGCCGAGAAAACGGTTGCAACTATGGGTATCATATCGTATTATATGGCTATAAATTTATGAAAATAATACTGAAAGGTATAATCTGGAAAAGATAGGTGGACGTAATATGCCAATTACAATATATGATGTAGCACGTGAAGCAGGAGTATCGATGGCAACTGTATCAAGGGTAGTAAATGGCAATCCGAATGTAAAGCCATTAACACGTAAAAAAGTTATGACCGCTATTGAACGTCTAGGTTATCGCCCAAATGCAGTAGCAAGGGGTCTAGCAAGCAAGAGAACCACAACGGTAGGGGTTATTATTCCGGATATCTCCAGTCAGTTTTTTTCTGAGCTAGCGCGGGGTATTGAAGATATCGCTACCATGTATAAATACAATATCATTCTTTGTAACTCAGATCACCGCTTAGAAAAAGAATTGCAATTAATCAATACCTTATTAGAAAAACAGGTGGATGGATTGTTATTCATGGGAGCCGAGATCAAAGAAGATCATTTTCATTCCTTAAAAACGGCTTCCATTCCAACGGTTCTAGCGGCTACTCGCGATCCAGAAGGAAAGCTACCGGCAGTGACAATAGATCATTTCCAAGCGGCTTATGATGCTACTCAGGCCTTAATTAGACGTGGGCATAAACGTATTGCGATCATTACAGGGCCAATGTCATACCCGTTAGAAGGACTCGTGCGCTTTGAGGGCTATAAAAAAGCGTTATTGGATGCGGGATTACCGTATGATGAACAATTGGTTGCTAATGGTTCCTTCCGATATGAATCAGGTCTTCAAAGCATGGGAGACTTCATGAAATTAGCAGAACCTCCAACAGCCGTGTTCGCAGCTAGCGATGAAATGGCAATAGGTGCGATTCATGCTGTTCAGGATTTGGGGCACTCTGTACCCGAGGATGTAGAAGTAATTGGTCACGACAATGTGCGGTTAGCAGAGATGGTACGCCCTCGTCTTTCCACAGTTGTTCAACCAATGTATGATATTGGGGCCGTTGCGATGAGATTGTTAACCAAGTATATGAATAATGAACAAGTTGAAGATCATATTGTGTTATTGCCGCATCGGCTTGAGTATCGTCAAAGTACGAAGGAAATGGCAGAAGAATAGTAACGGGAGATAGAGGGTGAGAAGATGACTATCGGAATCATGGGAGCGATGGATGAGGAGATCGCTTTGTATTTAGAAGACATGCAAAATAAAGAAACCGTCACAAAAGCGGGTATAACTTATCATATAGGTGAATTTCTGGGGAAAAAAGTAGTGCTTTGCAAATCAGGGGTAGGTAAAGTAAATGCTGCTGTCTGCACACAAATCCTCATTCAGGAATTTCAGGTAAGTCAGGTGATCTTTACTGGTGTGGCTGGTGCTGTCCATCCAGATTTAAACATCGGTGACATTGTTATTTCCACAGATTGCATGCAGCATGATATCGATGCTACTTCACTTGGATTCAAACCAGGGGAGATTCCTTTTGAGAAAACATCGTGTTGGATTGCGGATGATAAATTGAAGAAATTAGCAATAAATGCTGGCCATCAGTTAGAAGCTGATATTCGGATTGTTACAGGCCGTATCCTCTCAGGTGATCAATTTATTGCAGATCGCCAAAAAGTCCAGCAATTATCGGAAACATTCCAAGCATCATGCACAGAGATGGAAGGGGCAGCAGTCGCTCAAGTATGCTCCATGAATGAGGTGCCTTTTGTAATTGTACGAGCGATGTCTGATTGTGCAGATGGTTCTGCTCATGTTAATTTCCTTGAATTTACGAAGCTTGCTTCCAAGCGTTCCTATCAAATGGTAAGGAACATGCTTCATACGATGAAAAAAGAGGGGGCTTAACAAGAATGAGTCAATCAAAGGCAATTGTATACTCAACAAAGGGCTGTATTGAATGCGATATGGTTAAAAAAATGCTGGATGAGAAATCCGTTTCTTATGAAGTGAGAGACGTTATGAGCAGTAGCCAGTATCAGGAAGAGGTAGAAGCATTCGGGTTTATGGGCGTTCCTGTTACTGTCGTGAATGGGAAAGCAGTAAAAGGATACCAGCCTGATGGTATTTTACAAATGTTAGGGAAATCAAAATAACATAAAAATAAGCAGATATACTCATACTTAATGGTAAGAGTCGCTTACATGACAAAAGCGGATTTGTATCGTATGCATCATGCATCGTACGAATCCGTTTTTCTTTTTCAGGCGGAGGAGGGGGAAATTCCTCATTGAAAATTTACGATAGATAATGAATTGACAAGGACATTGATATTATATATACTTACATTAAGTAATCAACTTACTTTTATTTAATAATTAAGAAGATGTTATTTCATTTATCGAGCAAAAGGGGTTGGAAAGAATGAATTTCCATGGCTATCCATATACATTTGTAAGTCAGGTTCACCTTATCATTGAAAATCTAGAGCGTTCTATAGCATTTTACAAAGACATGTTAGGGCTTAAGATTCTCGATCAAACAGAAACAAAAGTGGTTTTTACTGCTAATGGAAAAACGCCTCTGGTAACAATTGAGAAGCCAGATCATGTAACACCGAAAGAACCGTGGAAAACAGGATTGTATCATTTTGCCCTCTTAGTTCCTAATCGCGCGGACTTGGCTAATACTTTGTTACACCTCCTGCAAGAAGGATATCCGCTACAAGGAGCTTCTGATCATCTTGTCAGTGAGGCGGTTTATTTGGCAGACCCGGATGGGAATGGAATTGAAATTTATGCGGATCGACCATCTGAGACATGGGTTTGGGAGGGCGATTCTGTAGGAATGAGCACAGAACCTTTGGATATCGAGGGGTTGTTACAAGAAAATAAAGAGGATGCTTGGAGGGGATTGCCAAGCGGTACGATTATGGGACATATCCATTTGCAGGTAGCCAATTTACAGCAGGCAGAGGAATTTTATACGAAAGGGCTTGGATTTGAAGTTGTATCAAGATATGGGAACCAGGCACTCTTTATTTCTACAGGAAAATATCACCATCATATCGGTTTGAATACATGGGTAAGTGCCGGTGCATCTGCGCCAAGCCCAAATAGTGTTGGCTTACAATCTTATACGCTGGTATTACCTGACGAGGAATCGAGAGAAAGAATGGTTCAGCAGGTAAAAAACTTCGGGGCTTCTGTTACAGAAGAAAACGGGATCAAGATTACGAAAGATCCATTTGGCAATACGATTCATTTAGTGGTGTAATTATTTAAGTGTTATAGATAAGAGAAGAGGTATGCTGGAATTGGCATACCTCTTTTATCGTGTTAGAGAGGAGACGTAAAAATACTCTTCTCTTTTAGAGATTATATTGTAAAGAAAAATAAGAAGGCTGAGACAATCATTTTATAAATGAGGAGCATGCAAGATTGCTTTACCTAAGGAGAGGCGATTTTTTTCGCTAATTTCTCCACGTCTTGGTATCGTCATGAAGGTACTCACATCGTCAAATAAACAGGTAGGTAATGCTAAGGGACTGTTCGGAAGCCATTTTTGTAACCATTCAGCAGGCAGGGGACCATCTGATAGCCATTGATCTGTCATCTCGCTCCATAATAGAGTCCAGGCACGCGGAACAACACGCCAAATATCATAGCCTCCACCGCCAACGGCTACCCACCTTCCTTGGCATAACTCATGAGCTAGTTTATGGGCAAGTCGGGGGATGTGCTGATAGATGCGCATAGAGCAGCTCAAATGTGTGAGAGGATCGTAGTTGTGGGCATCGCAACCGTTTTGAGTAATGATGATATCAGGTTGAAAACCATGTGCGATTCTAGGGAGGAGCGATTCGTATATTTCAAGGAAAGAATCATCTTCAGTGAAAGCATCAAGTGGTACATTTACACAATAACCAAAGCCCTGGCCATCTCCACGCTCCGTAACATTTCCTGTACCTGGGAAAAGATATTTTCCTGTCTCATGCAGGGAGATCGTCATGACATTGGGGTCGTCATAAAAGGCCCATTGAACGCCGTCACCATGATGGGCATCTGTATCAATATATAAGACGCGGGCATCCCAATGTTTACGTATGTATGCGATTGCTACAGAGCAATCGTTGTAAATACAGAAGCCAGATGCTCTCCCACGAAAGGCATGATGCAATCCACCGGCAGGATTAAAGGAATGCTCCGCCTGTCCGTTCATCACGATATCGACTGCTGAAATAGTCCCTCCCACAATTAGAGATGTAGCTTCATGCATATTTGCAAATATAGGGACGTCTTCAGTGCCTAAGCCATAGCTGGCTGCAAGCGGCAATTCTTCTGGCTGAGTGCCCTGTCGTTTGACTATTTCTAAATACCTGGGATCGTGTACGAGCAGTAATTCTTCGTCAGTGGCATGGCGTGGAGCTATAATATTCTCTGGGGTGAGTAATCTATAAGCCTGCATGAGATCATATGTGAGTAATAAACGTTTTTGATTAAAGGGATGCTCCTCATGAAAAAAATATTTGGTATAGTCGGCTGAATAGATTAGACGGGGGGTACTAGTCACGTAGGAATTCCCCCCTGATCGGGTCGAGTACATGAAAGCCTTTGTCACGTAACATGCTTGTCACCGTACGAGTATCCATGGTTGTCACTCGAAAAACCAGATTTTTCTTCCCTTCTGTAGCTGAGGGAAACACAATGACGCTACTAACATTTACTTTAGACTCACGGATAACCTGACTTACCTCCGCTAACACGCCGTAGCGATCTTCTACTTCTATTTCTATCTGGGAGCTGGCTTTGTTTACACCAAACAGTTCAATCATTTTATATAAAATATCAGATTCTGTAACAATGCCTACCAATTTATTCTCCTCAAGCACTGGCAACGACCCGACCTTATACTCGTACATGGTCTTGGCAGCCTCCTCAAGAAAATCAAGAGGGTGAGCGGTTATCACTTCTGTATTCATAATCTCTTGTACGGGTTTGGTCATAATAATATGATCATCGGCTCGAGCGTATAAGGAAGAGGGGAGTGCATCACGTAGGTCTCGGTCGGAGACGATTCCGACAAGGATTTGATTATCTAGGACAGGTAGATGGCGAATGCGATTTTGCTTTAAGAGAGCCAATGCTTCGCCTATACTTGTGGTAGCGGTAGCTGTGACTACCTGTTTGCGCATAAAGTCTTCTAAACGCATAGACAAACTCCTTTCAATCAAGAGCGTAAATTCTCAATACATATAACGTGATTGAAAACGCATGCTGTCAAAGGTAGTCATACTTTCAAGCGGAACTCGTTTACCAATGCGTGTCATTAGACAGTTTGCTGGATGTGAGCAAATTTCAGGATCATCGGTGGCCGTCCACATCATACCGACACTGCCCATTAATTTCTCCATCACCTTGCGATAGTCCCAGACACTTAAACCTGTTCCTTGTAAATCCCAATGCCAATAGTACTCTGTTGATAATATAATGTAATCCTCCAGTGCATCGTCCATAAAGGCCACTTCTAGCATCTGCTTTGCTATACCGCCTTTACGAATCTTCGAGCTTACCTCAATAGCTCCCAGCTCCAGCAAATCGTCCATTTTAATCATAGACCAACGCTCCAGTGGGTCAGGATGTAGGAAGGTGACGTAGGCCAAAACTACATTTTCATGGCGTGCCACTATAATTCGTCCTTCTGGCAGGTCAGCAATTTCGACAAGTGCTTCTTGTTGTTGCTTGGGAGCGCGAAATGCTTTTAAGCCTTCATCAAATTCCATAGCAGCCAAGTCCTCAGAGCAAACTGGCCCTTCAATTATAATTTGGTTATCATGAACCCATACTTTTTTTTGATAAAATGTTTTCCTATGAATCACTAGGCCTCACCATCGCTTCCCACGAATCTACATGCTTAGTATATCTTATTCCACACAAAAGGAGTCTTATATTTTTGAAAATTCAAGAATCTGCCATGGATAAAAAAAGACTGCCGGGTGGATACCCCAACAGTCAATTTTTGTGGTTATTTATTTTACTTTCGCATGGGCTGAAGGAGCAGATTCACCATAGGTATTCACTGCAGTGATGTAGAAGCTACCTCCAGGCTCACTTGTGGTTAATACAAAGCTTGGTTCGGATACGGAATCCATCAATTGATAGTTCGTTGTACCATTCATAGCATAGTAAACGTTGTAGGCAACGATGTGATCTTTTGCTGGCCCTTTTTTCCAACTGACTTTAATTCCATCTGCGGTTTTAGAAGCACTAACGCCTTGGATTTTACTAGGTGCACTAGTAGCTGCTGGTGGGGGCGTTGTTTGACCGCCATCAGGTGGAGCAATAGGATCTACTTCAGTGCTTGGTTGATTGTGATCAGGATTTGGCTGTACAGGCGGATTGCTGTCACCTGGTATATCTACTCCTGCACCTGACGTAGAAGATGCCTGGGACTCGTTACCTGAAAGGTCAACTGCTGTTACATAGTAACTATGGTCACTACGTTTCGCATCAGTGTACGTTGTCGTTTTCGGGTCCTTAACCGTTGCGATTTTTTCAAATCCACCGTTTGCGCTTGCACGATAGATACGATAGCCCAGTACATCCTGCTCTGGGCTGGCATTCCACGTAAGGGTCGTGCCATTACCTGATTTCGCAATAGTAACGCCTGATGGAGCAGAAGGTGTTCCGTCTACAGCTACGCGTGGATCTTCTTTTTCTGGCATCCGCTCTGCCCAATCGGCAGGCTTAGTTCCAACCCTGCTATTTTTCGCAGAAATTTGATCAGACGATGGGAGTGGATCTGGACTCTTAAAGAAGACGCCCTCTGTTACAAAATCATCTGGTGTATTTTCCTGCGCCAGATAGAGAACCTCACCGATTTGAACAACACGAACTTTTTGATGAGAGTCGTCCACTTTGGTTGGTACAAATCTTTGATTAAATAAATCGGTAATCACGTGGCCGGTTTGTTTAGACAGCTCACTTGGCAACATGCCGGATTTGCTATCAATTGTTGCGCTGACAATGCCGCTTGGTTTACTAAACTTCGCTGATTTGTCAGCCACTTTTGAATCAATTTTAAAGACCTCTGTCATCACCTTGCCCCAAATTTCCATTGGTCGGCGTTGTGCTGAACCGGGAATGGTAGTTGGAACATCATAGCCTGTCCATACACCAAGGGTAACATCAGGTGTGTAGCCTACAAACCAAAGATCGTAGGAATCATTGGTAGTTCCTGTTTTTCCGGCAATATCTACGCCTTTTGGTACATATCTTCGCACAGAAGCACCAGTACCGGAGTTGACAACAGTACGCATCATGTCTGTCATCAGATAGGCGGTCTGTGGACTAAATACTTTAACAGGTGTGACATTGTGTTCATAAATGGTATTTCCACGGCTATCCACGATTTTTTGAATCATGTATGCATCTACAAAGTTTCCATCGTTGGCAAATGTAGAAAATGCATTGGTAATTTCTTCGCTGTTTAGACCGTAAGCTAGCCCACCAATAACTCCGGTAGCCGCATGGTTATCACTATCGACCAGAGTGGTGACACCCATTTTTTTCACATAATCTAAAGCGGTCGGAATTCCGACTTTCAAATACGTTTTAATAGCTGGTACATTCCAGGATTGACGCAGAGCTTCACGGGCACTCATCATACCATGGTATTTGCGGTCCCAGTTAAGCGGCAGGTGAGTACCTTTACTTCCATCTGCCAATAGTACAGGCGAATCGTCAATCGGGCTTCCCGGCTGTAAGATACCAAGCTCCAATGCTGGTGCATATGCGGCGATTGGTTTCATAGCTGAACCGGGTTGTCGTGAGGCGGTGGCGTGATTGGTTTGTTCAACGTTAAAGTCGCGGCCACCCATCATGCCGATGATTGCACCTGTTTTGTTATCAATGAGCGTTGCACCTACTTCTTCTAGAGCGTTTTCGATCTTTTCCTTTTTTCCACCACGTGTCACATAATAGGTACGATTGCTACCAAAGTTTTTGGGATTAGCAGCGATCTTTTCCATGGCGGTATTAATTTCCTTATGCACAGTCGTGTACACATGATAGCCCTTTTGTAGAATTTGACGTCGCTGCTCCTCTAGAAGCTGACGATATTCATTGCGGCCAATTTGTGATTTATCACGACCTTCGTTTGCTAGCTTTTGGTCCAACAGAACCTCAGCAGTACGTTCCTCAATTTCCATCATAAGGAATGGGTGCTCAGCGTATGCACGTTTTTCTGGTTTGGCGAGATGTGCCTGTAAATTAGTGGAGAGGACCTGTTGTTGTTGAGCAGCTGTTATGTAATTGTTCTCCCTCATCCGTTCTAGCACCATTTTCTGGCGCTCCAGTCCGCGACGATACCCTTCCTTGTTAAAAGGAGAGTAGGCCATAGGACTCTGCGGAAGTCCAGCTAAGTAAGAGGCTTCGGCAAGATCAAGATTGCTTGCATCTTTGCCAAAAATCCCTTTTGCGGCTGCTTGAACGCCATAAATGTTAGAGCCATTGGCATCCTTACCAAAATAAACGTCATTCATGTAAGCTTCTAAAATCTGATTCTTGCTAAACATTCTTTCGATTCGTATGGCATGAAGAATTTCTTTCGCTTTTCGTTTATGGCTTACTTCAGGTGAGAGGATGGTACGTTTAATCAATTGTTGTGTAAGAGTACTACCACCTGTTACGACACTTTGTTTAGTAAGCTCTTGAATGGTTCCGCGTAAGGTAGATTGAATAACTATTCCATTATGTTCATAGAAGTACTTGTCCTCTGTGGCAATGATGGCGTTAATGAGCGCGGGTGAAATCTCCGAAATCTTCACCATCCGGCGATCTTCTCCCTTAGCTCGAAGCTGACCGATCAAGGAACCATCTTGATAGTAGGCAAACCCTGTTTGAAACTTGCTAAACAAGAGCTCTTGAATCTCTTCTTTGCTTCGGATCGGCTCATCATTCACAAGAGCGGCTATGTAGCCCGTAGCAACTCCACCTACGAGAAACAGCCCCATAAATCCTAACAAAAAACAGTATGCAAGAACTACTCGTACAGGGTGCTTCTTTC
The DNA here is from genome assembly GCF_001645205.1 of Brevibacillus sp. SKDU10. NCBI lineage: Bacteria > Bacillati > Bacillota > Bacilli > Caryophanales > Paenibacillaceae > Brevibacillus > Brevibacillus sp. SKDU10. The sequence goes on from NZ_LSSO01000135.1 coordinate 107,372, forward strand.
TGCCGCGCTGCCCTATTTTACGTCTAGGCCTCTTGGCAGAAGCATCTTTATTCTGCATATACGTCCTTTCCCCCTTAAAAGATCAGCCCCATTATACCATAAGTAAAAATACTGGGGTAGAATCATGTCGAGCCATAGGTAATTTGATTGGAAAATGACCGATAACCCTGAATGAAGACATTTGCAGGTCAGAATCACATCCACATCTGGCAATGCTAGCTGGCGTATGAAAAATAGAATGATAGAGTAAGCTGAACCTCTCTTTTTCAGCAAATAAGCTATTGTTACTAAAACGAAAAAACTCTCCCTAATAATTGACGCAAATGTAACGTCAAGGTTTCGAAATACTAGGTTATTCCTCAAAATTTTGATGTTTTCTGACTTTACTCCAAGATAGCTGATGACACATAAGAGCCTTTATAAGCGCAATAGAGATAAGGAGAAGGAAGCGGGTATTTAATCGAATATTGTCGCGTAAAAATAAAAAAGCTCCACATCCAAAGGATGTGAAGCTTGATGTTTCCAAGTAAAGACTAACGGCTGTACCACTCAACGATCAGAGTTTCGTTGATTTCAGCAGGCATTTCAGAACGGTCAGGTAGACGTGTGAAAGTACCTTCTGCTTTGTTATCATCGAAAGTGATGTAGTTTGGTACGAAAGTGCGAGCTTCCAAAGATTCTTTTACGATAGCAAGGCCACGAGATTTTTCACGAAGAGTGATAACATCTCCTGGTTGTACGCGGTAAGAAGCGATGTCAACTTTTTTACCATTAACAGTCATATGACCATGGTTAACCAACTGACGAGCAGCTGGGCGAGTTGCAGCAAAGCCCATACGGAAAACTACGTTATCAAGGCGGGATTCAAGAAGCTTCATGAAGTTCTCACCCAATACGCCTCTCATTTTTTGAGCTTGTTCGAAAGTGCGACGGAATTGCTTTTCGTTTACACCGAACATATGACGTAGTTTTTGTTTCTCTTGTAACTGAAGACCGTACTCAGTCAATTTACGACGGCTTTGACCGTGTTGTCCTGGTGCGTAGTTACGTTTAAGATCTTTTCCTGTTCCATCTAGAGAGATACCTAGACGGCGAGCCAGCTTGTGGCGTGGTCCTGTATAACGAGACATATGCTCATTCTCCTTTAAGTTGGATTCGTAGGTGTTTACTTCCAAAAGGCAAGTTTCATCTTTATACACGAACTTCAGACGGTAGCGTTTCTGCATCGTGCTCCTCTTGAAAAACAGCCGCAGTCAAAAGGCAAAGGGGGTGAAACTAAAAGGCAAGCCTCGTATTCCTTTTGTTTTTACCTACAATCAATGCTACCCTATTCAAACATAACTCTTATTCTATATGCTGGCTCTAGGTAAAGTCAAGAGATTGTCTTAGAATAACAGCCGGAATCCGCTGGGAAAATCAAAGCTTGCTGATGAGACTAATGCCGAGACTTACTATATAGGAATTCTTCAGGCATCTTTTTATTGTAAACCTCTAAGAATTTCTGGAAATAGATAGCGGCCTCCTCACGAGTCACAGATGCATCTGGCTTAAAGCTTTGATCGATCGTTTCCATAATTCCAAGTGCGGTAACGATTGAAATAGAACCCTTCTCCTTTAAAGTGGCTGTATCCGTAGAAGATGCTACAAAGAGATTTGGTAGCTCAGCTAGGGAATGATAGCCGAGAGCTCGGGTGAACGATTCTGCTAATTCAGCCCTCGTAATCGGTTTTTCTGGTTGCAGGCTCTTGGTTTGGGGAATATATCCGCGTGCAAGGGCGTACTCAATAGCTCCAAAGTATGGAGAAGTGGCAGGGACATCATGAAAGCTGGCTTGTTTTGGTATAAATTCATCATCATAATCTCCATTGCTTAGGATAGCTACTAGCATCTTGATTATCTCACCGCGCTTTATGGGCTCTTTAGGCTTTATCTCTCCATCTATAGGTTCAATTGCATTGTATTCGTACAGAATCCGTAATGCTTTTTGCTTGTCAGTAGGAAGCTTCTGCAAATCCTCTGGTTCTGGCCGATTTACTTCCACGGGTTTATTAGTGTATAAATGAATCCACTTACCAGTGATTGCGTCTAGCGTAAGACTTTTGTTGCCAGAGGGTTGTAGTGTATAGACGAGAGTCAAGGGTTTTGACTTTGACGACTGTTGATTTTTATTACTATGATCCTCTTGTTTCACTTGATAAGTTAATTTGACCTCCAGTTGCTGTAGCCATTTTTCTTTCGCTTCTTCTAGAGAAAGGTAAGCAGGTGATTTTTCTGGGAAGTTAACTTGACTACTTGTTGAAGAAAATGAAAGTAATTCTCCGGTTTGTTGATCTAGAATGACACTGGCTCCCTCTGCTGAAAGCATGATTTTGTGAATATAGCGCTGGAACATAAAAGAACTTTCCAGCGTATCGTTATAGTCAGGTTTATCATCATGATCAACCTTATCTAAATATAAGGTTTGAGCTTGATAAGGAGCTAATTTTTTTACGGTCTCTATAGCAAGTTGTTGTAATTTCTCTGGTGCTATTGAAGCTTTGTTTGTATCTTTGTTCATTTTCCCCACGTTGAGGTAGTAATTCAGTACGTTTCCATTTTTTTCATCAATCATGAGAGAAATGGTGTCAATCCCATGATTTTGTGTTTTTCGTTCAAAAGATAGATCCCAGAAGGCTTCTTTCTCTCTGTCTTTCTTCTGATAGATTGCCTCTGTTAATTTCCAGTTCCCCAACGGAATCAATTTTTTGGCTAGCTCGATTGCTTGTGCTTGCGTTAATGGTTTTCCCTGATGCAAAGGAGGCAGTGGCTTGTCGATTATAGGTGAACGCTTGTTGGGATTACTAGAAACAGGTAAAGAAGGTTTTTCTAAAAATGTACCAGTGATCGCATCTATAGCTAATTCCTTTTCATAATCATAGATTAGTCGAGGCTCAGTTCTTTCCGTTTCTTTAGAATCTGGCATTTTATAGCTTAAAGTAATAAAAGGGCTTTCTTTAAAAATTTTAGTAGCTTCCTCAGGAGATATTTTCTTTGAATCAGCAGGGAAATTCAAATCTTCACTCCATGTAGAAAAGTAAGATACAATTGTCCCATTAGAGTTGACTGTAATTTTTATAGAATCATCGGGAAAAGGTATTCCGTTTATTTGTCTTTGATAGGTAAAAATGTATTCTGTAGAGATAAGTGCTGTTCTGTTATCTGACAGAGGTGTAGGCTTCAAGGAAATACTTGATAATTTCCTGCCGGCATTTTTACGTAAAAACGCTTCGGCTGCTTGTTGAGCTTGCTCTATTGAGATAGGATTCTTGCTTTTATTTGCTAAGAGAGAAGGATGTGAAATAGAATAGCTGTTTAATTCGCCTGAGTTTGCATTGATTTCGACTAGTAAAAAGAATGGCTTTCTTCGATCAATGTTGCCACTATTCTCCCAAGCAAACGTCCAAGTGGGAGACGAATTCGTATCTTCATTTAATGTAAAGTAACTATCGGTTGGAACTGGATTCATGCTGGACCATTCCTTTGCGAACTCAGACGCGATAGCGAGTGCTTGTTCTCTTGTTAATTGGGACTTGCTCACTTGAGGAGCTGTGGGTTGGACATGCTGTTGAGTTGATTTTGTGTTAGCTTCAACGACTGATCCTGAAAGCAGCAACATGCCTGATAAGCTAAGCAGGCTTATGGGGCGGATCAATGAATGCATAAATAAAACCTCCTAAATCTGCAACGTGTAATGTATGTACATGAAACTGACATATATATAACAATAACAACAGGGAGGCAATGAGACGAGGAAGTCATGCTGGCGTCCTATAAAGAACTGGGACGAAAGAGGAGTTTTGAGCGTTTCAGTGGAATTTAAAAATTAGGAAAAATGTGTTATTGAATTTTGAAGATTCTAGTATCTGGTGATTATATCCATTATAATTAAATTGTACATATTCATGCAAGGAAAGTAGGGTGTCTTACTATCATGGAAACCATCGTATACTTAATCCGACATGGAGAAACGGATTGGAATCATATACAGAAAATACAAGGTCATACGGATACCGATTTAAACGAGCTAGGGTATAAGCAAGCGGAAAAGCTGGCGAATCGTCTTGCTTCAGAAGGCTTTGCTCATGTGTATTCAAGCGATTTAAAACGTGCCTTTGAGACGGCGAAACGTGTAGGAGAACGTCAGCAGACTCCTGTTCCTGTCACGAAAGTGCGCGGATTACGTGAGCGTTGCTATGGCGATTGGGAGGGGCGCCACCTTGCTGATGTACAAAAGGATATGCTAGCTGTTGAGCCACATCAGTCAATCTGCGGGATTGAATCCTATCATGCTATGCAAAAGAGAGCTGATCGTGTCCTAAGCGAAATTATTGAGAAACATCCCGGGCAAAAAATTGCCGTGGTAAGCCATGGCGGATTGATTAATGCGTTTCTGCATTATATTACTGATGGTCAGCTTGGTACGGGGATCACTAAAATTGGCAATACGGGAATCACCATTTTGCATGTGGAGAATAAATCGTGGAAAGTTATGGAGATAAGTCGAATTGACCATCTAGAGGAAACCATAACCGATTAATGATTAATATAGAGGAAGAAGGAATCAGCATTGCGGACACGAACGCAAATAGGAACAGTAGGTAAATTATTTGATAGCGTTGTTCCCTTTTTTCTGCCTTCTTGGCCCATACAAGCACCAGGGCTCCTTTTCTTTGCTACTCCAGAGCGTGGTGTAATCGCTACTTATGAATTGGGAACACTCCCGGCACATTTGCCTCCAACTTTTTTTCAAGATGCTATGGAGGAGCTAGTTAAGCAGGAGGTACCCAAAGCTTGGAAAAACGGTCAGGTGATTAGTAAGGAGCGAGTTACTTCTGAGTGTGGTGATTACAAATGGCTGTTGCAAGCCTTAGGTCCTCAACCAGATGATATACATGCGATTGCAGGCATTCTTACTTGTGCACAGAAAGCTTTGGTCAATATACGAACCTACGGTGAAATGGTAAAAGGATTATATTCGCTTGGGTACAAAGGGTTTATTCAGCGCATGGCCAGTGAGATCGTAGTGGAAGCGTGCAAATGTAAGGAAGCCACCCCATTTATGAAGACAGTTGTTAACGGGTTACATGCTATGGTGGGGAGGGGGCATTGTTCGCTTATTAAATTGGATGAAAGTGGACATTTATTGCCGCAGGAGCGTTACACAACAGATCCCGCTGTATACACAGGCTCTAAAATACATCAGGTGTTACATTGCTTTGTATCTAAAAAGGCAGAGGTTTATCAAGAAGATTCGCGCGTTGCGATGTATCCAATTTATGTGGAGGATGAACCGATCGCGGCACTTATTCTTCATGTAGCCGATCAAGAAGAGCAATGCTTAGATAAATTGGATATCGAGATGCTTCATTCGACTGGGGAGCAGGTCAGCCATCAGTTGCATAGGACTTTACACATGCATGATATCTTACGAGAAACTCAAAAGAAGGAGCTTCTTTATCAACTGACAAAACAAATTCATGCCTCGATTGACGTAAATGACGTACTAGCCGGAGTGCTTGCAAGTATCAAGCAATTATATCCGTATTTTTCAGCGGAACTGTATCTTACTATGGAAATGGAAACAAATCTGCCAATCAAGACCTTTTCCTTAAAAAAACAACATAATCAGGTCAGTCAGCAGGCTTATCTGGAAGGAAAGCTAATGATGGGCCAAGAGATCATAGATGAGCAAGCGATTACATTTGTCGCTGCTCCGTTACATGGGAGACAAGGAATTTATGGGATTCTCCAATTAGCCACCCATGAAATCATTAATTTATCCGCTAAAGAAACCGAATTTATTTCTATTTTAGCGGAAACAGCCGGTAACGCCTTTGAAAACGCTCAGTTATATCAGCAATCACGCGACATGGTTCGTGAATTGCGCTTAATCAATGAGATGGCCCAGCAGATTAATCGTAGTTTGAACATGATAGATATACTTGAGTTCGTGATTAAGATGCTGCACCGAACGTTTGATGCGAGCTATTCCGCTATCCTGCAAAAAGCATCAGACGGTGAGCGGATGCAAATCATCTCTTCATCCAAGAGCGATCAGATCGGACAATTCGTACCGATTTCGGCTACTCCGATTGCTGAAATTTTAAATGATAAGCGGAAAATTCTGCCTTCTTCCGACTGCTTTACTAATTTACCTCATCATTTATTTCCCTATCATTCTGTGATGGGGGTTCCCTTGTTGCAAGATTCAGAAGTATCAGGACTCTTACTGGTAGCAGATCATAAGCCTAATTTCTTTACCTATGATGACTATAAGTTGCTGGAATTATTTGGGCAACACACCAGCCTAGCTATTACTAATGCTCTATTGCTTAGTGAAGTGGAACGCATGGTTATCACCGATAATTTAACAGGGCTTTTTACACGTAGATACTTAAATGAGAACGTGAAGAAATCCTTACTTGCAGATGAGCAGGGCTCCTTAATTTTAATTGATATTGATTACTTCAAGAGAATTAATGATACCTATGGCCACCTTGTTGGGGACGAGATATTGTATCAGGTAGCTTCTGTTATTAAGAACTGTATTAGGGAAAGCGATATTCCAGCAAGATGGGGCGGCGAAGAGATAGCGATTTACCTGCCGCATGTTGATGTGCTGATTGCCAGTAAAATAGCAGAACGCATTCGTATTCGTGTGCAGCAGGAAAGTAAACCAAGTGTCACGATTTCCTGTGGAGTTGCTATGTGGAGCAGGGATGTTCAACAAAATCGCTCGGCAGAAGAACTGTTCCACGATGCAGACGTGGCCTTATATAAAGCAAAGCAAGAGGGGCGAAATCAGGTAAGAAAGAGTGAGTCGAGTAAAATATGGTAGGCTATGAGAAAATGCTATCCGTAAAAATCTGGGGGAGATAGGATGTCTGCCGTATCAAAGAAGAATAGATTGTCAAAGGCCGCAACAGAGATAGCAAAGGGAGTGTATCAAATTTCTCTGCCTACTCCATTTACAGTAGGAGATGTGAACGTATATGTAATGGAAGGTCAAGAATGTATCACGCTGGTCGATGTAGGCCCGTTAACAGAAGAGGCGTGGAGCAGTTTAGAGAATGGACTAGCCTCGATTGGATATCGGCTGGAAGACGTGGGGCAAATTGTGCTTACACATCACCATGTGGACCATATTGGACAATTGGAGAAGGTAAAACATCTATCACAAGCAAAGGTATATGCCCATCCTCTGGCAGCACCATATGTTGAACAAGATGAGGAATTCATGCAGTTCCATGATGAATTTTTCATTACTTTGTATAAAGAGTGTGGACTACCAGAGGAATTGCTATCTGTTGTGGAAAAATTTCGCGGCATGATGGCCACCTTCCAAGAGAAAAGCAAGGTGGATGAATCTCTTGTTCATGAGCAAGCCCTGCCTCATTTTCCTGAGTGGCAAGTTTTATTTACACCAGGACATTCTCAGTCTCATTTATCACTATATCGGGCCTCTGATCAATTATTGATAGCGGGAGATCATCTGATCTCTTCCATTTCTTCAAATGCATTTATTGAACCACCACGAGATCGAAGCATGACTCGACCCCTAACATTAGTGCAGTACCGGACCGCCTTGGAGATGTGTGCAGGGATGGATATTAAGCTAGTGGTTTCTGGACATGGTGAACCGATCGAGAATAGTCGCGAGCTGATTTTTGAGCGATTGCAGAAGACCTGGGAGCGTACCAATGCGATCCGCCGTTTTTTGCTTGATGGTCCAAAGACCGCCTTTGAATTAGCTGTCCTTTTATTTCCGCTCCTCTACCTCAAGGAATTGCCGCTCGTTATTTCTGAAACCTTGGGACATATTGATTTACTAGTGATGGTTCATCAGATACACGTACAAAATAAAGAGGGCGTTCTCTATTATTCACTATAAACCTTTCCTTCAGTAAAAGTCCTTTCCTGTTAGACAAAGCGGGTAAGGACTTTTTATTGAAATGAATCCTCTCCCTCCTATCTTGCGTCTTTCTATGTAGAGAGAGTGAGTAAGGAACTAGTAGTAAGGTAATTTTATACATAACTTTTATTGTTGAAAGAACAGGGAAGCACCCTTTTTTTGCATGTCGATCTGTACTATAATAAATGAGTTCCTATTCAAGATAGAGAGGTGGATGGATGATCAAAATCATTCTTCCGTTACTCTTACCTTTTACTAGTTCTTTTTTCGTAACGTTGATTAAACTAGGGAACATATTGGGACAGGAGAATCTGCAAACGTATTGCTCATTATATACACTCTTTTGGCATTTGGGCGATTGTGGTAAGCTGTATTATCGCCGTCCTACTAACCTTCTTTCCGTTTTGTCCCCTATTTATTGATTGCAGGTGTAAAGGTTCTGATATTTGGCGAGATAGCCAGCTTTTTTATTACATGGCTGTCTGCGGCTTAGGGGCTACTCTCCGCTTTTTTATGGTTCGGTACCTGATCTTTTGATTGGGCCAAAAAAAGTGAGCCAGCAGCCTTTTTTGCTAGATGTAATCGCTCTTTAATTTTTACAGCATGATTTGGCAAGATATCAACACACCATCTTAGAGGCTACAATGGGACATGATTTTTAGAATTTCACGCTCATAAACTGCGTTTTTTGCTGAGGACTGCCGTTTTAGGTATGTTCATACGGCTTGGATCTATAGTAGGAAAAAAACGGAGAAGAAGTAGCCGAGGATGATAAAGATGAGAACTGAACAGCATAACACGAAAGAAAGAATACTGGTAGCCGCAGCCTCATTATTTTATTCTCAGGGATATGATCGTACTACTGTGCGTCAAATTGCTGAGAAGGCTCAGGTTAACGTTGCTTTAATTTCTTACCATTTTCAAGGCAAGCAGGGAGTTTTGGAAAAGCTGATCAGCCACTACTATGATCATTTTTTCCAAATCGTACAGGAGCAATGGGAGAGGGAAAAGCCGCAGGATTCGATGGGACAGTTAGAAAAGATCGTAAGGTTATTTATTTTTTATCAACATGAACATGCGTTGGTAACTAGGCTAATTCAGCGGGAATTAAGTGTGGAATCCATGCTCGCACGAGAGGTAATGACCGTCTATATACATCAATTGAAGCATTGCTTTGCTACCGTGATAGAAGATGGGATACGGACAGGGGAGTTTCGAGGTGTCGGTGTCGATGCTGTTTTGATGAATCTTTCCAGTATTTTGACCTATCCATACCTGAATCCACAAATTGTCCGTGAAGTATATTATTTAGAACCGGGTTCTGCTGATTTTTGTGAATGGCTTGTCACCTCAAGCGTTCAATTTTTGCGTTCCCTCTTAGTACATACAAGTTGAATGAGAAACAAGTTGGTAAAGGGGTTGTCCAACCGTGAAAAAAAGGCTGTTGTTGTTGTGTCTTGCCGGTACTCTTTGCTTTCACAATGTGGCAATGGCGTCTCCATTTCCGAAGAAGACGAGTGACATTGTACAAGACCAAGCAAAGATTTTTAAAAAAGATGAACGAAAAAATCTTGAAGAATCACTTAAACAAACACCAGGTAACTATAAGGTTGTTGTAGTCGAAAGTACAGAGCCAGAAGCAAAGTCTCCTAATGAGTATGCGCAGAAGCTCTATGCTGAGTATAAATTAGAAGAAGATTCCCTTCTGATGGTGTTGGACAAGCAAAAGAAGGATTTAGGTGTTTATGCCGGCCCTAAGCTTGTTCAACAAGGAGCAAAATCCGAGCTATTAAAGGGGAAATTGACCGCTTATTTCGATCCTTGGAAGAACACGGCTAAATTTGATCAGGGTATCTCTCAATTTGCCAAGGAAGTCCAGAGTGAATTGGCTAAATTGCCAAAGCCTGCGGAAACAGCAGTTGCGACTGATGCAGATCCAAACATCGAATCTCAGGAAAATACGTTGTTGAATTGGCTGCCGTGGTGGGTATTTGTTTTGGCAGGAGCCTTGTTTGTGGGACTCATTTATTTGATGATACTTACGATGCGTCGTCGCATGCTTATGCGTGATATTGATGAACTTGAAGATTGGAAAGATGAATTGCTGGAAAAAATTGAAAAAATAGAAGTGGAAAAAAATAAGCGTCGCGTGTCAGGGATGACTGAGGAACGCTATGTAGCCCTTGCAGCACGTAAGGAAAAACTGCTTGGAACCAGTATTCCCGATATCGAAATGTTGATTATAGAAGCGGATGAAGCTTGTGATCGTTTCCGTTTTAAAGCAGCCAATAACCTGATTCTTGAAGGCGAAACGATGCTGAATGACATTGAGGATGAACTAGAAGATCTTAAAAATGATACGACTCAGGTTGTACAAGCTAAAAATGAGAATAAGCAAGCGATACCAGAGCTTGAAAAGATGCTAGAACAGGTGGAACGAAAACTATCTGATGTAAGATTGGAGTATGGCCTTTCCTTCCATGAATTAAAAACTGATTTAGATCGCGTTGGTGAGATGAAGGCAACAATTAAATCTGCTATTGCTAGTGGAGATAATGTCAAAGCGGCAGAAGTAGCTTTTGAAGCTCACTCTATTTTAAGAGAAACGAGCGACTTATTAGAACAGTTACCTACCTATGTCAATCAAGTGCGTACCGAAATGAAAGAAGAGCTGCATCAGCTTGAACAGGATATCGAGACTGCATTAGGTGGTCAGTATGATCTGAACCAAACGGCGTTAGATGAGGAATTGCTACAAGTAAAACAATTGGTGACCTCTGCTGGGAACGCATTAGAAGAGGGCAATTTCCACATGCTGCAAACACATGTAAAAGCATTCGTCTTAAAGGTGGAATCGATTTACAGCAATCTGGAACAAGCAGTGCTTGGAGAAAAAGGGGAGGAGCTTACCGATCAGGCTCAGCTCGTAGAGTCCTCATCTACTCTAACACATGAGGATACCTTCAAAGAGATTGCAGATGACCATCAAGAAGTCACTGCCGAGAATACAAGGGAAGGTATTCAGGAAAATGCCGAACGAAGCAATGAAGAACCGAGGAAAGAGACAGATCATCCTGCTACTCAACCTTCTAATGCGGCAGATACGACGGTAGCATACCGGGAAGCCGCGGCAAGTGAAACAATGACAGAGGACGCGCCTGCTGCAAAGCAAAGTGCCCCTGCTCCGCAAAGTGATCTGCAAAAGAGCCGTTCTCTTATAAATAGCAGGAAGCGGGGACAAGCGGACGGAGAAGAGCAGCATGAGTATGAGTTGGTCATGCCGAAAATTCCTAAACCAATGTCACAGGAATCTGAGAAGCTGGTTAAAATTGAGGAAAGACCATTTATTGAAACAGAAGATGATATTTTGGACGAAATGGAGCGTATCTCAGGCGAATTAATATGTATCCGACAGCGTATTAAGCGTAGTTACTTGCCGGGAGTACCAGATGACTTGAAAACAAAGTTTGATACTGTTGTCGGTCTATTAGGGCAAATTCAGCTACGAATGGAGAATACTCGATATGACATTCATGAAGTTGCTTATTATCTGGAAGAGGCACATGAACAGCTAATGGATACACATTACATGGCTGAAAATACTATTGCAGCTTGCCAATCAGCGGAGGGTGCTATTCAATACACGAATCGCTACCGACGCTTAAATCGTCAGGTAAATGAATTGCTAACAAAATCAGAGCAAGCTTTCCGTCAGTTGTATTTTACCGAAGCCTACCAGTTGGCAGAAGAAGCTCGCTTGATTATTGAGGGTGATCATGATGACGATGCAGGCGGGCGCTGGATGCTACGTAAGAAAAAAAGAGGAGAGCGTTAGTCGATGAGTGATCCTATGCCGTATGTTTTGCTGGTAGCAGGCGTAGTAGTTGCCATCCAGCCTACAACCAAACGGTGGAAGCGACGCTTGAACGCTCATTTCGCAGGTAACGAAAAACGCGTGAAGCAACGAGCGAATACGTTTTATCTGTTGGGTGTATCATGTGTGATACTGGGATGCTTTTTGCTACTGCGTACCTTAATCAGCTAGCAAGAGGAATAGGTTTCATTGGACATAGATTCGTCATGATAAGGGAAGGCACGTCTTTTTTAAAGGCGTGCTTTTTTTGTTGATGATATGTAAAAAAAAGAAGCGTCAACGATCGACGCTTCTAAAGATAAAGATAAAGGGAGTAGAGGTGTGAGAATCAGTAACCAACTACTTTTAGGGGGAGTAGGGTTCTGAGACGCTCTTCTGGGAGGAAGAGCAATTAGTAATATATTCCCCAATAAAATAGATCGTTAAACATGTATTTTAAAAAAATGTACGTAATCTACTATTTGTCTAAAAGTTGAGCAGACTCCCGATAACTAGCTTGATAAGGAGTATTGAGACGCATGTAGGCCTGCTACATAACCAGAAGAAAAGGCTATGGTTATGTTATATCCACCTGTATGTGCATGGACATCAAGAACTTCTCCAGCGAAGAATAGACCAGCAGCTTTTTTAGACTGCATTGTTTTCGGGTCTACTTCCTTAGTATGAATGCCACCGCCTGTAATAAAGGCTTCTTCCAGCGATAGGGTTCCAATGATTGTTAACGGAAATGATTTCAGAAGACGAGCGAAATTTTGCCATTTTTGTTTGTTGAGATGACTGAAGGTGGTTTCTTCTTCTAGCTCTGCTTTCTGCAAGAGAACAGGGATAAGCCTTTCCGGCACATAGCCCTTTAAAGCATTTTTGATCGCTTTTTTCGGTTGCTCCTCACAAAGCTTCCAAGTTTCCTGGGAAATGATGTCGAGTGAACGCCCTGGAAATAAATCAATTGTCAGTTGGAGAGGAACGGTGCCGAATTTACGCTGAGTAACGGATACATAATGCCCTAAACGTAGGACAGCCGGACCAGATACACCGAAATGAGTAAAGATCATATCTCCTTCTTGTGTAGTTACCCTCTTTCCTTTTGGATCAGTAAGGGTTAGTTCGACCTCGCGTAAAGAGAGACCCTGTAATATTTTTTGTTTAATGATCTCGTCACTTGCTCGTAATGGTACCTCAGTTGGATATAGATCAGTAATGGTATGGCCTGCTGCTTTTGCCCACTTATAGCCATCACCGGTAGAGCCTGTTTGAGGCACAGAGCATCCGCCTGCTGCTATAATAACGGCTTTTGTCTTCAGAATTTCTCCGTTCTTTAATTCAACCCCTGTGCAGGCATCTTGTTCATACAGGACACGCTCTACCTCTGCATGCAGACGGATGTGAACTCCCTCCTGTTTTAACTGATTAACAAGAGCGTTGGCTACAGTAATGGCCTTATCTGTCGTTGGAAACATTCGGCCGCGATCTTCCTCTTTCAAGGAAACCCCTATTCCTTCAAAAAAGGAGATAATATCCTGATTGTTAAATTGGGCAAAGGCACTGTGCATAAATCGACCATTTCCCGGAATTTGTTTAATCAGTTCTTCTAAATCCTTAGCATTCGTGACATTACAGCGTCCGCCACCTGAAATGATCAGTTTGCGTCCTAGTTTTTCACCTTTTTCAAGCAAACAGACACTGGCTCCGTGCTTGGCAGCTGAATAGGCAGCCATAAGCCCAGCGGGACCGCCACCGATAACAATGCAATCAAATCTTTCTTTCTTCATGAAATGTTCATCCTTTTATTTACTGTATAGAGTAATAAGCACATTTTTCTCCATCATTACACAAGATGTGATAAGGAGATATTGACTGGGCAAACTAGATGTAAGTCAGATCAAGTATGCCATTACATTCAAAAAAGCCGTTCTACATGGTTTCTACCAGCCTTTTTAACAGTGGTACTCCTCAGGCTTCCCTTACTTACATGGTTGCATAAGTCTAACAGGTAGTCGATAATGGAAAAGTATACAGTTGTCTTTACATAGAATACAACAAAAAAGACTCAGTTTGGGAGGATCAAGGTAATGGCCGATCAATTTCAGTTGGATTTATGGAGAAAATTAACAGAAGCGCCTGGTGCTCCGGGATTTGAAGGACCTGTCCGCTCCATTATGAAGGAATATATCTCCTCTTATACAGAAGAAGTCACCTATGATAATATGGGAAGTATTTTTGGGGTGAAGCGCGGGGATGAACAAGGACCTCGTATTATGGTTGCAGGCCATATGGACGAAGTAGGGTTTATGGTAACCCAAATATCCGATAAAGGTTTTATTTCCTTTCAGCCATTAGGTGGTTGGTGGAGTCAAGTATTATTGGCCCAACGAGTTCAAATTATTACAGAAAATGGTCCGATTATCGGGGTAATTAGTTCCATTCCACCACATGTATTAAGTGAAGAGATGCGCAATCGCCCAATGGATATGAAGAAAATGTATATTGATATCGGTTGTGATTCTAAAGAGGAAGTTCTTAAGGCAGGGGTTAAACCAGGACATCCTATCGTGCCGATTTGCCCCTTTACGCAAATGGCTGACCCGAAAAAGTTCATGGCAAAAGCTTGGGATAACCGTTATGGATGCGCCCTTTCATTAGAATTACTAAAAGAATTACACGAAAATCCACAGCATCCTAATGTTATCTATGCAGGTGCTACCGTACAGGAAGAAGTCGGTTTACGTGGTGCAAAGACAGCGGCTCATATGATTGACCCTGACATGTTTATTGCATTAGATGCTAGCCCGGCTGGCGACATTCCTGGTGTGACAGATGGTATGGGTAAATTGGGGGATGGCTTACTATTACGTATTTTGGATCGTACAATGATTATGCAGCCCGGCTTACGTGATTTGTTAATTGATACATGCGAAGAACTAGGGATCAAATACCAATACTTTATTAGTCAGGGTGGGACTGATGCAGGGGCTGTCCATATGCATGGTAAAGGTGTTCCTTCAGTAGTTATTGGTATTCCGTCCCGTTACATTCATAGCCATGCATCCATCATGCATGAAGAAGATTATCAAAATGCGAAAAAGCTATTGTTTGCTCTGGTTAAAAAGTTGGATTGGGCTACGCTTGAGGCTACTCGTCGCCGATAAGCGTATGTGAAAGGAAGCGTGATTTTCTATGAATGCCATCAAATTTTATCGCCATGAAACGGCTACAGATGCCGTACTGGAATATAATTTTTATGACCATAAATTTGCTCCAACGAATTTAGTGGTACGTAAGGTATTGATGGCTATGCTTCATTCTGTCCAAAATCGTCTTACTGATTTAGAGGTGGAGTATAACGACAATATGCTGGTGGAAAAAGTAGGGGGAAATGCAGCGAGGATTCTTACACTGCTGGGAGCTTCTACGGAAAATGTACAGAATAATTATCGGGGTGAAACGGTTGTAAGCCGCACTTTTACGGCAAAGATGACGCCTGAACGCTTTCAATATTTTTATGAACTAAAAGATGTTGGTGAGCTCTCGCGGTTTGCTCTAAAAGAACAGGAATTAGATCGCATTGTCTCGTATTTTAATCAATATTTGTTAGTAGTGATACCTCTTGAGAGGGAAAAACAATTTTTTGAACTGCTTCGGGCCATGCACGTTCCTTACCAGATCCAAGCAGTCCATAAGTAGGCTGAAGATGTATTTCGTCACAGAAAGTATTGAATGCACAGCGCAGTATAATCTATGAATCAACTACAGGCTTTATGAGCATCCCTTTTATTCTGTAGGAGTATTACAGGACAAAGAGGGGTGCTTTTTTGGCTGACATGCTAACAATTCAACTACGTACGAAGAAGTAAAGCCTCCATAGAAAATTAGGGGCGCATTACACAAGGAAAATATCTTTCCTCATATAAAAAGGCTTCCACCTGCCTTACTACTTAGCAAGTGAAAGCCACTCAGAATTATGTGGAAGGACGATCCGGTCCTTCTAATTTTTTGTCACCAAAGCCCGGACGATCGTCTTGGGTTTTCTTTGGCTGTGTATTTGTTTCACTGCGTTCATTGGAGTTATTGGAAAAGCGTTTTTTATCCATATTCATCTTCTTATCATTCCTTTCAAGGTCTTATTATTCCCAAAACAAAAACTTGTACTCAGGCTTATATCTTTTGTATTCCTCAAGTATTGACTCATGAGCTTCATTTTCCATATGAAACAATAGAGAGCAAAACGGTGCTTTATCAAGAAGGTTAGCTCCTTGCCGCTTATGATCATCTGAAGAAGAATTCATCGTGCACGCTCCTTTTTAGGGTGTAGAGAAGAGGAAGACTCTTTATTTTTATGACGGGCGTTAGCATAGATAGCAAAAGTGGTCAGAATGGCAACGGAAATTAATGTAATGATGCCGTACATATACCATGGTCGCATACTGCCTACGCCGCCAAGCGACTCAATCATATAGCCACCAAGCGCATTACCTAAAGCACCGCTAATCCCTGTGACTACATTGCCGATCCCATAATAAGCTCCTAATAAAGGAGGCTTAGCAAAATGCCCAACTAAACTGTCGAATACAGGTACAGCCAGCATTTCACCAATAATAAACACAACGGCTGCTGCACTAAACGTCCAAAACTGATGAGTAAAGCCCATCGCGAATAAGCCAGCACCAAGGAACAAGGTACCACTGACCATTGCCCAATAAGGACTAATTTTTTCTAAGATATAACGGGCAATAACACCTTGAAATAGAACCACAAAGGTTGAATTAATGGTCCAAATCAAGCCTATCTTGGCACCTGTCCCCATAATATGTTGTCCGCGTAATGGAACAATAAGCGGAAATTGAGCATATAATCCCCAAACCAGCAAAGATACCAGACAGAAAAACAAAAAGCTGCGATGACCCAATAAACGTTTATACTGACTCCATGATAAGGAATCCTTTTTCGTGTTCTCCTGACGGGCTTTAGGTAAAGCAAATAGAAGAAAAAAGGTCAACAGAATATAAACACCTGCTGCATAAATGAAGACAATTCGATTCGTACTTAATGCAAGTAACGTAACCGTAAGACCCCCAATAATAATACCAATGTTGGCCGCGATTCCGCGCCAGGAAAATGCAGTTGTTCGATCTTCTTGTCCTACTATATCAGCTATTTTTGCTTTTATGGCAGGGGCTAATAACCCCATACCACTGCCATTAACGGCCGAAAATACCATAAAAAGCAGAAAGGTTTGGCTTACACTAAAACCAAACATTGCACCTGCCTGAATGGCTGCTCCACTTACCATGACAAGCTTACGTGAAACACGATCACATAAAAATCCACCAACAAGACTTCCGATTTGGTACATTAAGCTAGCTACAGCAAGAATGAACCCAATTTGACTTGCATGCAAATGCCGTGCTTTTTCTAAAAAGATAGGAAAAATAGGGGTCACCAGAAAGATTGCAATATGCATAAAAAGAGCTGCAATCAACAGAAAGAGAAATGTACGGTTACCAAGTAAGTGGCGTGCGGTGGTCAAGGTATTGTCCCTCCTCTCTCTTCTGATGTCAGACTTAGTATGTGAAAAGAGGGACGCCCTTTATTCGTAGCCTAAAATGCATGAAACTGGGCAGATGCCTAGAGACTTTTTGTAACCCGTGACATATCCCTATAAAAAGAGGCTAGTAGGAGGGAATTTTATGGCGAGTATTTTTAAATTAGGTGGTCTTGAGGTGGTCATTGGAATCATCGTTGTCATCTTCCTTATCTCCATCGTGTTTGATGATGGATTTGAATAAATAAAAGAGAGAGGTTTTATAAGCTTTCCTTAGTGGCAATCATATTTGGCTCTATTCGCGCGTAGGGTAGAGCATACGCAAAATTGGTACAAGTATGAAGCACAAGGAGCGTGAGAAAAGTGGCTCAAGTCATTTTAACGTTTTGTGTTGCTTATGGAATCGTGATTGGAGGATCAATACTTGGAGGCATGGGTGCTTTTTTTAGTGATCGAGCTCCGTTGCTTGTCATGTCAGATCTAGCAATCCAGCTCAAAATTATGGGGCTGGTGGGAGCCCTTGGAGGAACATTTGACTCATTTTTACAAATTGAAAAATTATTTGTCGGCAATTTCTCACCTGTCTTAAAACAGCTCATTTATATTTTTGCAGCGTTTATCGGAGCGCATCTCGGAACGATTTCGATGCTATGGCTGACGCAGGGGAGAGCTTCATGACAACTCTACAAGAGGAGCGATCACCTAAAGTACGTCGATATCTTCGGTATATCAGCTTGTTTATTTTAGGAGCTGTCGCAGGAGGAGCGATATTTCTATTCTTATTTATTCAAAGAATGGAAGATCTAATGCTGGAGAACAAAAATTTATATGTATTAAATGATCGTCTCCAAAACGAAATGGACAATCTTAACGAGCTGCATAAAGTAGCGCGAAAGAAGCAGAATGTCGTGATTGAAGATGTTGAGATCACCTTTTTAGGACAACGCCCGAACACCTTTGTCGAAGAAGAATTAAAGCATAGCCTAGAAAAAGACTTGGCCCAATTGAAAAGGAAAAAAGTGGAGCAAGTAGGCGAAATGCATGAAATATTGCATGAATTACTGCAAAAAAAAGAGTACATTATTCAAGGAAAGGTCATAGAGGTAAATATAAAAACCCTAGTTATTTCACGGGTTTTGCACTTATATGTAGTGGCTAAAGAGCAACCAAAAACAATCGGATAGCTTGTGTATGGCTGTAACAGAAAAATGCAACAAAACCCCAGCTTGTTCGTATATAGTTATAACAAAATAAGAAGGGCTTTTAGAACGAGGGGGCATGGGGGATGTCGTTATTTAAAAAGATGATGGCGAGTGTAGGAATTGGAGCAGCTACTGTAGATACACGCCTTTTCAAGGAAACATTGCTTCCTGGTGAATTGGTAACAGGCGAGGTTCATATTACGGGAGGAGATATTCAGCAGGATATTGATGAGATTTATATTTATGTTATTACTCATTATGAACGAGAAAATAATCATAACAAAACAAAAGAAGAATGTATCCTGTTAAAGCATCGTTTGACAGAACCCTTTAGCATTGAACCGCAGGAAACAAAGGTCTATTCGTTTTCATTTCCATTACCTTATGCAACGCCTTTGACGATAGGAAGACAACCGGTCTATTTACGTACAGGCCTAGATATAAAAAATGCAATTGATCCTGGTGACTCGGATTATATTGAGGTTCAGCCGCATCCGATGATGGGGAACGTATTAGAGGCACTCTCTACATTAGGGTTTCAGTTATATAAAGTCGATTGTGAATTTAATCGTCGGCTTGGTCAGCCTTATCCATTTGTACAAGAATTTGAATTTCGGCCACAAGGGCGGTTCCGTAAATATGTAGATGAACTGGAGGTCATTTTCTTTTTACAGGAAAATGAATTAGAGATTCTTTTAGAGGTTGATAAACGTAAGCGCGGATTTGCAGGCATGCTGGAGGAAGCATTCGATATGGATGAGCGATATGTGAGGCTGCGTTTAACAGAGCAGGATCAAAATAGACCAATTCGAGAGCTGACAGCATGGATTGAGCAGATGATTATGAAAAGCATTGGATAGGAAAAAAGCTAGCAGTAACTCCGGGGTATGAGATACAAGCTTGCTTCACACACTAGTCTTGATCTCATCCCAAGGAGTAGAGCATGGTATATATGATACGTAAAGGATTAGCCTTGCTTATTGGCAGTGGATTACTTGCACTTGGAGTAAACGGTTTCATCATTCCGCATCAATTAATGGACGGCGGCTTGACCGGAATTGCTTTAATAATCAACTATATGGCGGGCTATAAAGTAGGGTTGGTAATGATCGTCATGAGTATTCCAATTTATCTATATGCTTGGTTTACAAAGCGATCTTATTTTTACGATAGCGTCAATGGATTGTTGCTTTCGTCCTTTTCGATTGATTTATTTTCGCCGTTGCAGCATGTCTCTGTATTTACCTCCTGTTCTCTATTATTCAGTAGTATTTTGGGAGGCTTGTTGATTGGCATGGGGATTGGCCTGTTACTTAGATTTAATACAACGACAGATGGATTTGATTTGGTGGCTAAACTTCTATCTGATGTAACACGAATTAATATTGGGATTGTGATCTTTGTTTTTGACATCATAATCTTGTTGATAGGCGCACTGCTAGCCGATACACCCCATTATTTTTATTCTTTTTTAGCGATCATGATCGTATCAGGAATTACATTTTTGTGGAATCGTCGTGGAATGGTCCAGACAGAATAAGTCGAGATTGTTAGTCAGAAAAGCTTGGCAGATGCCAGGCTTTTTCTATTGGGCAACCCCGATGTAAGCATCGATTTTCATCTCAAAATGGAATGCCGCACACCGTCTGAAAAAATTTTTTTCGAATACGAGGTATCAAGGCACATTTTTCAGACAATACTGTGAGCATGAAACATTTAGAGGAGGAATTTTCCAAATGAATTTGTTAGAAAAAACGAGACGAATAAATGCGATGCTACAAAAGACGATGGGTGGAAACGGGGTATCATATCAGGATATTGCTAAATTGCTCTCTGATATCATCAATTCCAATATGTATATCATCACGGCAGATGGGCAGATTTTAGGAAGTGGTTTTGCACAAGAGATTTCGATTCAGGAAACAGGCCGTTTTACGAGCTTTTTACCTGAAAACTATAAGGAAAAATTATTAGAGATTCATTTCTCAGTAGCTAACGAGGCAGTTCACAGTAACTACAGCATGGTTCCTGCTGAGTGGAAAAATCTGTTCCCTCAAATGATGACCACCATCGTACCTATTAATGCAGGTGGCAGTCGATTAGGAACATTAGTGTTAACTCGTGCATTTGGTGCTTATGAGACGGACGATCTCATCCTAGCTGAGATTGGTGCAACTGTAGTTGGAATGAAAATTGTACGTCAGCGAACAGAACAGATTGAAAATGAAGTTCGTGATAAAACATTCGCTAAGATTGCATTGTCTTCTCTTTCCTATAGCGAGCAAATTGCGATTGAAAAAATCATGGAGCAATTGGATGCTAAGGAAGGGTTGCTGGTAGCTAGTCAATTAGCGGATCAGGCTGGATTGACCCGTTCTGTGATCGTTAATGCATTGCGTAAGCTTGCTAGTGCAGGAGTTCTTGAATCGCGTTCTCTTGGAATGAAGGGAACCTATATTAAGGTGCTAAATGATAAATTCCATTCTGAGTTAGAAAAATGGAAAACATCATAATCACATAATCCAGTAGTAACGACTACCATGTTTTCCTCCCAGTTACAAGGCATGTCTATTTCGGGCATGTCTTTTTTTATTATTTTTAATGTTTCATGTGAAACTTTACTGTACTAAAGAAATGATATCTATGTGTAGATAATACTAAATATTATTACTTATTAAATTTTTATATTTAAA
Source organism: Brevibacillus sp. SKDU10 (assembly GCF_001645205.1). NCBI lineage: Bacteria > Bacillati > Bacillota > Bacilli > Caryophanales > Paenibacillaceae > Brevibacillus > Brevibacillus sp. SKDU10. The sequence continues at coordinate 128,631 of NZ_LSSO01000135.1, forward strand.
AAGTCTTATAATTATGATATCTTTTTGATTAGGAGGTGTACAGCATGAAAGAGCTATGGAGAACTCCATCATTTCGTTGGTTCTGGCTTGGTATCTTTTTATCGGCTGTCGGAAATTCATTTGGATCGTTTGGGGTAAGCTGGTATTTATTACATCGAACAGGCTCTGGAGCGATTATGGGGACTTCTATTTTGTCCTATTATGTACCAGCTCTGATATCTGGATTAATAGCAGGCGTTTTATTGGATCGCATTGATCGAAGGAAACTCATTATTTTTGATAATGTGGTAAGAGGCTCTTTATATGGATTGCTTGTTTTTTTGCTGTCTTTACCAGCCGTACCAGTAACTACCGTTTATATCATCATGGCCTTAGCCGGTATGTTATCCCCATTAAGCAGCACTGGTCAGCAAGCGATGCTCCCGAATTTAATCAAGGATAAGGAACTGCTCATTAAAGCAAATAGCGTGATGAGTGCGCAATGGCAGATAGTTTGGCTTTTTGGGCCTATGCTAGCCGGGTTAGCGGTCACGTTAATCGGACCGGCCAATGTCATCATTATCGATTCGATTAGTTTCTTTTTATGTGCAGCGTGTTTTTTACGAGTTTCCTATACATATAAGCCAAACTCTAACATATCAAGTCAGACGAAAAGAGAGGCATTACTTCATTTTTGGAAAGATCTTGTGGTAGGTTATCGATATATTGGAACGAATTCGATGCTACTTTCTCTGTTATTCTTTAGTCTGTTTTTTAATATGGGATATTCACCTGTAGAATTATTGCCTGTATACATACAACAAGTATGGGGGATTGGAAAAGAGGCTTATCAAGGTTATATGCTTACAGCGATAGCTATCGGATCATTGTGTGGTTCGATGTTATTTATCGCTAAGAATTGGAAATACCCAATTGGAGTGACAGTCGGGGCGATTATTTGTTTGTGGGGATTAGCTACATTCCCTCTAGGGTTTACGCAGCGCATGGAAATTGCTGTTGTGTGCTTCTTTGTTGGTGGGGTTGTTTTTGCTCCATTTAACGTATTAATTTCAACCTATATTCAAAAACAGGTGCCGAATGAGATTTTGGGGCGAGTTTTAACTGCCAATCGTTCCATTACAGGGTTTGGTTTACCTGTTGGAAGTTTCTTATCCGGCCTCCTGGCTTCTTCATTAGGAATGGATCGTATCTTTGTTTATTGTGCCGTGCTATGTATGTTGGTTGGGATCATAGCGATGGTAAGGTTGCGAGCTTTGCAATAATTTAGTATTATTTGCGATTCAGTAAGGGTGCGACTCGTTTCATAATAAAATCTGGTAATAAAGGATAAATGAGCGACAGTAGATGGAGACGCTTTGGTAGGGCTACCTCAAAGCGTTTCTGTTTTGTTGCTTTCATTATAGCTTTTGCTGTTTTTTCAGGAGATAGCAGGAAGCCACTAACTTTTTGTTTATATGTGCCTGTATTGTCTGCGTACATGAGAAATGGCGTATCAATCGGACCAGGTAAGGCACAGGTGACTGAGATGTGTGTAGCAGCAAGCTCATGACGAAGTGACTCGCTGAATCTTATAACAGCGGCTTTTGTCGCAGCGTATACAGCAGTTTTAGCAGAAGCAACACGACCTGCTAGAGAAGCAATATTGACAATCCTAGCTTCTGATTGAGTGAGCATCATAGGCAGGAAAGCACGAGTCATATATAATGTGCCCAATAAATTTGATTCAATGGTCTGGTGAATCTCTTCCAGTGAATGATCCAAAAAGGGCTTAAATAAAGCAGAGCCTGCATTATTGATGAGAATATCGCAACGGTCAAAGCGAATCTTTACCCAAGCAGAAAAGGCTCTTACTGCTTCATTATCGGACAGGTCTAGTTTATAGATGTGAAGCATTGGGGGACGGTTCCATTCACGCTGGACTCTTTTTAGTTTGGTGTGATCTCTGCTTGTAATAACCACATGGTATCCCTCACGAATGTACTCCTTGGCAAGTGCCATCCCAAGTCCACCGGTACCGCCTGTAACAATTACTACTGGTTTACTCATAATGCTAATCATTCACCTCCTATAAACATCCTACCATTAACGATATTCCATGTAAAAAAAACCTGAAAGGAAGAGGTTATAAAAGTCCTCGTCTGGGTGCAGTATAGCCATAGGAGGTGACCAATATGCCAATAGTAAAATGCAGTGTAGCGAGTTGCACGTACTGGGGACAAGGAAACAATTGCAATGCTGAAGCCATTATGGTGGACATTGATCCTCATGCAAACAAAGATTATGATGCTGAATTTGCAGGCGAGTTCGCTTATGATACCGAGCACCGTGATTATGCAACAACATCTCGAGAAACCTGTTGTCATACGTTCAAGCCAAAGGCGTAATCGCTTCCTAGGTTGAAATGCTCCCTAGATGGAAAACCAATGAACTTTTCCAGTGGAACAACTATTCAAGTGCGTAACACTAGATAAAAAGACGTAACCTTTCATAGGGGTTACGTCTTTTTTTAGTCAGTAGACCATTTTAAATTACAGGGCTTGTTTCTCTAAAGTCGAGACATGCTCCAGTTCCAGACGTCTAATAAAGGATTCCGCTTCATTCCAGTTCGTAATGCGATGGACTAAGGACGGAAGCTCACCTTGATTATACGGCGTATCAAACAACAGAACAGGGATTTTGAGTTCGCTGGATAATTGTAAGGCATTTTCTAATCGATCCTCCATAAATAGATCAATGCCCCATGCTTTTGCGGCACGAACCTTATCATGACTGCCAACCAAATCTATATGATGATAAGGAATATGATGTTTAGCAAACCAAGCTTTGGTTACCTGCATATCCTCTAAAGCTCTGGCGCTGATATAAATAAGTTCATGAGTTAAGTGCCAGTTTTGCAAAATTTCGGAGGCGTTGCCAGAGTGGGAGTAGACCTCTTGGCTATTTTGTAAAAGCCAGGTAGTAAACTCTTCATCTGTGATTTCATATACATTTGCTAAATTATATTCAAAGCAATCTTGTAGTGTTAAATTTTTGCCAAAGGATCGATTCAAAAAAGGGACAATACTGCTA
>NZ_LSSO01000136.1:0-3103 GCF_001645205.1 Brevibacillus sp. SKDU10
GGACGTTGCCAGGCCGGTAACCTTTAGGGTTGCTGATCCATATATTTGTTCTTTGAAAACTGGATAATGATAGAAAGCATACAAGGCAAACGTTCTTACTTTTGTAGGAACATGCAAACATTAGTGCAGATCGAAAGATCAAACCTTTAACTGTGGTTAAGTTAATAAGGGCACACGGTGGATGCCTTGGCGTTAGGAGCCGAAGAAGGACGCAGCGAACTGCGATAAGCCTCGGGGAGTGGTAAGCACACTTTGATCCGGGGATCTCCGAATGGGGGAACCCACCATCTGTAATGGGATGGTATCCTTCACTGAATACATAGGTGATGAGAGGGCAGACCCGGTGAACTGAAACATCTAAGTAGCCGGAGGAAGAGAAAACAATAGTGATTCCGTCAGTAGTGGCGAGCGAACGCGGAAGAGCCTAAACCGTAGGATTTATCCTACGGGGTTGTGGGGCGTTTCATATAGGAGTTACAAAAGACAGATGTAGGTGAACAGTTTGGGAAGACTGACCAAAGAGCGTGATAGTCGCGTAACCCAAACATCTGTCTCTCCGAGACCAACCCCGAGTAGCGCGGGACACGTGAAATCCCGTGTGAATCTGGCAGGACCATCTGCTAAGGCTAAATACTACCTAACGACCGATAGTGAACCAGTACCGTGAGGGAAAGGTGAAAAGCACCCCGGGAGGGGAGTGAAATAGTACCTGAAACCGTGTGCTTACAAATAGTCGGAGCACTTTCTATGTGTGACGGCGTGCCTTTTGTAGAATGAACCGGCGAGTTACGATAGCGTGCGAGGTTAAGTCGAAGAGACGGAGCCGTAGCGAAAGCGAGTCTGAATAGGGCGAAAGTACGTTGTCGTAGACCCGAAACCGTGTGATCTAGCCATGTCCAGGGTGAAGGTAGGGTAACACCTACTGGAGGCCCGAACCCACGCACGTTGAAAAGTGCGGGGATGAGGTGTGGCTAGCGGTGAAATTCCAATCGAACTCGGAGATAGCTGGTTCTCCCCGAAATAGCTTTAGGGCTAGCCTCGGAATAAAGAGTCTTGGAGGTAGAGCACTGATTGGACTAGGGGCCCTCATCGGGTTACCGAATTCAGTCAAACTCCGAATGCCAAGTACTTATGTCCGGGAGTCAGACGGTGAGTGCTAAGATCCATCGTCAAAAGGGAAACAGCCCAGACCATCAGCTAAGGCCCCCAAGTGTATGTTAAGTGGGAAACGATGTGGAGTTGCCCAGACAACCAGGATGTTGGCTTAGAAGCAGCCACCATTTAAAGAGTGCGTAATAGCTCACTGGTCGAGTGACTCTGCGCGGAAAATGTAACGGGGCTAAACATACCGCCGAAGCTATGGCAGTCCTTACGGACTGGGTAGGGGAGCGTTCCAAGCAGCAGTGAAGCCGTATCGTGAGGAGCGGTGGAGCGCTTGGAAGTGAGAATGCCGGTGTAAGTAGCGAAAAGACAAGTGAGAATCTTGTCCACCGAAAGCCTAAGGTTTCCTGGGGAAGGCTCGTCCTCCCAGGGTTAGTCGGGACCTAAGCTGAGGCCGAAAGGCGTAGGCGATGGACAACTGGTTGATATTCCAGTACCACCTCTGTTCCGCTTGAGCAATGGCGTGACGCAGGAGGATAGGGTGAGCGGCCTATTGGATGGCCGTCTAAGCAGTAAGTGTGGTGTGTAGGCAAATCCGCACACCAATAAGCACAAGCTGTGATGGCGAGGGAAATATAAGTACCGAAGTCCCTGATTTCACACTGCCAAGAAAAGCGTCTAGCGAGGAACAAGGTGCCCGTACCGCAAACCGACACAGGTAGGCGAGGAGAGAATCCTAAGGTGCGCGGGATAACTCTTGCTAAGGAACTCGGCAAAATGGCCCCGTAACTTCGGGAGAAGGGGCGCCTCGGTAGGGTTTATAGCCCGAGGAGGCCGCAGTGAAAAGGCCCAAGCGACTGTTTAGCAAAAACACAGGTCTCTGCGAAGCCGCAAGGCGAAGTATAGGGGCTGACGCCTGCCCGGTGCTGGAAGGTTAAGGGGATGAGTTAGCGCAAGCGAAGCTTTGAACCGAAGCCCCAGTAAACGGCGGCCGTAACTATAACGGTCCTAAGGTAGCGAAATTCCTTGTCGGGTAAGTTCCGACCCGCACGAAAGGCGTAACGACTTGGGCGCTGTCTCGGCAAGAGACCCGGTGAAATCATAATACCTGTGAAGATGCAGGTTACCCGCGACAAGACGGAAAGACCCCATGGAGCTTTACTGTAGCCTGGTATTGAAACTTTGTGCATCATGTACAGAATAGGTGGGAAGCTGTGAAGCGAGGGCGCCAGCCTTCGTGGAGCTGTCGTTGGGATACCACCCTTGATGTACGGAGTTTCTAACTTGCCGCCCTTATCGGGTGGAAGGACCATGCCAGGTGGGCAGTTTGACTGGGGCGGTCGCCTCCTAAAGAGTAACGGAGGCGCCCAAAGGTTCCCTCAGAATGGTCGGAAATCATTCGTAGAGTGTAAAGGCACAAGGGAGCTTGACTGCGAGACCTACAAGTCGAGCAGGGACGAAAGTCGGGCTTAGTGATCCGGTGGTTCCGCATGGAAGGGCCATCGCTCAACGGATAAAAGCTACCCTGGGGATAACAGGCTTATCTCCCCCAAGAGTCCACATCGACGGGGAGGTTTGGCACCTCGATGTCGGCTCATCGCATCCTGGGGCTGAAGTAGGTCCCAAGGGTTGGGCTGTTCGCCCATTAAAGCGGTACGCGAGCTGGGTTCAGAACGTCGTGAGACAGTTCGGTCCCTATCTGTCGCGGGCGTAGGAAGTTTGAGGAGAGCTGTCCTTAGTACGAGAGGACCGGGATGGACGCACCTCTGGTGCACCAGTTGTCACGCCAGTGGCACAGCTGGGTAGCTATGTGCGGACGGGATAAGCGCTGAAAGCATCTAAGCGTGAAGCCCCCTTCAAGATGAGACTTCCCATAGCGCAAGCTAGTAAGACCCCTTATAGACGATGAGGTTGATAGGTTCGGTGTGGAAGTGCAGTAATGCATGGAGCTGACGAATACTAATCGGTCGAGGACTTATCCACATTGCCTTTATGCTGACTT